>JAYEHE010000463.1:0-1714 GCA_034659415.1 Candidatus Zixiibacteriota bacterium
ATTAATTCTTTATTTAGGGCAAATATCTCTTTTTTATAATCTTTGTTTTCATTGACAAGACTAATTATTTTTGAAATAAGGTCACTATGATGGCAAGTCAACTTGTTGGATAGTTCTTTGGTTATACTATAAATTTCCAAATAATTTTCTAATACCATTTCTCCGCATAGAAATTTAAGTAAAGTCCGTTTACGAATTTTTTCTGTTTCGATAAATTTAATAAACCCAATTTCACCGGTGGCATTACAATGAGTTCCTCCACATGCAGAATATTCAAAATCTCCAATTTTAATTATTCTAATATCCTCTTTAATTTTCGGAGCTTTTCGTAATGGTAGTTTTGATGCATCCTCAAAATTCATAAATTGAATTTCAATTTGAAAATTAGATAGTACAATTTGATTGACCAGCAGTTCAGCTTTATATATTTCATCTTCACTTAATTTATCCGTCTCAAGTTCCACGGCTCCATAATCCTCACCAAGATGCACCGATGCGGTTGTATATCCAAATAATTTAATAAATGTATTACTTATAATATGTTGCGATGTATGAAGCCGGCGATTATGCCAACGGCGCTTAGAGTCAATCTTCCCTTTTACTTTTGAACCACAATCTCCAATTTGTTCTTTTGAAATATGGGCAATATTTTCATCATTCGTTTCAACAACATCAACAATTTCAACATCATCGAGAAAACCATTATCGTGATTCTGCCCCCCTGAAGTAGGGTAAAAAGCTGTTTGGTCTAATATTGTTAACCATTCTTCTTTATGTTTTTCAGATTTTACAATTGACGCCTCAAATTCAAGCAGGTTTGGGTCAGTATAATAAAATCTTTTGGTCATCAAAAATCCTGTTAGTTTGTTAGTACCTCTATAAGCATAATTCTAAGTAAAATTATGCCATGCTATTTACAAGAGAACCAATCCCTTCTATTTTTACTTCAATCTTGTCCCCTGATTTCATAGGTGCAATTCCCGCAGGTGTTCCTGTGGAAATTAAATCACCTGGAAATAATGTCATTACTGATGAAATATAACTAATCAAAAAAGGTATTTGGAATATCATTTGTGATGTTCTTCCCGACTGCATCACCTCCCCGTTTAGTATTCCTTCAACTAATATATCTCTGCAGTCTAACTCTGTTACAATCCATGGTCCAACAGGACAGAATGTATCAAACCCTTTTGCCCGTGACCATTGACCATCTTTTTTCTGTAAATCCCTGGCGGTTACATCGTTTACACAAGTATATCCGAAAATATAATCATCCGCTTCAGATTCTTTGATATTCTTGGCTGTCCTACCTATTACAACTCCCAACTCAGCTTCATAATCGACTCTTTCAGATTGCTCAGGGTGAACAATCTGGTCTTCGTTGCCAATAATCGAAGATGATGGTTTCAAAAATATCAAAGGGCGTTCTGGTGCTTTATCGGCAGAATGCGATGCTTTCACATGAGCATGATAATTCAATCCGATACATACAATTTTAGATGGTTCAACCGGTGGCAAAAATTTTATATTATCATCTATCTCTATTATTTCTGATGAGAGTTCTTTCTCTAACTGCCCTCTTAATATCCATAGGGATGGTTTCGATTATCCAGCGTCGCAGCGGGGTCATACTGATAAATATATATAAGACCCCTGAAACAAATACTATGCCCAGAGCACTCTGCCATGGAATTCCCATACCCTTGACCAGTCC
>JAYEHE010000464.1:0-1713 GCA_034659415.1 Candidatus Zixiibacteriota bacterium
AGCAGTTTTCATGGATTAAATAAAGCTGAAATCAATTTCTAAGTCAATGTTTTACTATTCCACAATCGCATTCGGACTGTTTTAAAAAGTATTTGGTGGTTGTGATTAAAGAACGATAGGTAATATATATAGATTTTATCAACACTATCCAAGCGGTGGAGGGGGGTGCCAAATTCCCTCAAAATAGATAACCTTACCCGATTTACAATTTTCTCTTATGAAATGAGTTTTCAATAATTGATATTTTAAATTGAGAATATTTTCAAGCTACTGATTTTTTTACGGCTAAGAATTTTATCCAACACCCCAAAAAGAACCAGCACCATGCCAATAAATAAGATAGTACTCAGATCAACACCAAGCATTGTGGAAACTGAACTTGAAGTTTCCGAAAGCTTGCTGACAGCTTGATTTTCTATTTCATTAAACCAACTATAAACGCTTGAAAAAACTTGAAGACCATCATAATAAATCATTGTAATCACACCTAATAATACAAAAGCAATACTTGCGGCAATATTCAACCATTTCCATTTATCAATTGGTTGAATAATTTCAGGATTTGGTAACGACTCAATTGAACTCATAACATTAGCAGCGAACTGCTCTGATAAATCAGGAATATCCTCCTGCACTAATTCTACCATCAGACTCTTATATATTTCTATCTCAGCCCGACACTTACGGCATTTGTCCAAATGAGCTTTGAGTTTTACGTTTATATTTTCCGGTGATTCAATAAAAGCCTGAATCTGTTTATCGCTCAAATGCACGCTATAAATCCTCTTGGTTATACTTTTGTAAAAGTCTGTCTTTTAACATTTTTCTTCCTCTGAAGATATAACTCTTTACTGTTCCAGAAGGCAACTTCATAATTTTTCCAATCTCATCATAAGTCATCTCTTCCAAATGATACAAAGACAATATTGTCTTAAACTTTATCGGCAACAAATTTATTTCGTATCTAATTCTTTCTGATAAATCCGATGACAACAATATTTTTTCAGGGTCAAACACATCTGATTGTAAACTGTCAAGTGTCTGGTTTTTTTCCGCAAAATCCTCAAATAATAGCGGTTTTTTCTTTTCCAAATATGTCAGACACCTATTATACGTAATTCTACCTATCCATGTTGAAAGTTTAGAACCGAATTGAAAAGAATCTAAATTCTGATAAACTTTAATAAATACATCCTGACAAATATCATCTCTTTCTATTTCTTGCGGTATCATCTTATACGCTATATGGTTAACAAGTTTTTGGTAGTTAACAACAATTTCTCTAAAAGCAGACTTCTCACCTTGTAATACTCTTTCAATGAGTTCTTTTTCATTTAGGTCAACCATTTTATTTACTTTAATAGACAGGTTAATTATTAATATGTTGCAAATAATTTTTAAATAAAAATTGCAACATATTGTTCTGATAGCTGTCTATCCTTACAGAAGCAAGAAAAAACTAATTAGGAGGTCTAATATGCAATGGTTTGAAGTTTTAATACCGATTACAATTTTTGGAGCCTGTGTTCTGATAGTAAAATTAGTAGCTGATTACAAGCTCAGAAAAACACTCATTGAAAAATCAGAAATCAATGAAAACATAAAATTCCTTTTTAAGGGATATACAACCGATGAAAGAAACCGGTCTAACTTAAAATGGGGCATGATTCTAATAGGTGTCGGCTTGCCCTTTTTACTCAGAGAACTGTTCCC
>JAYEHE010000465.1:0-7757 GCA_034659415.1 Candidatus Zixiibacteriota bacterium
TTTTCTAACTCAATTTTAATTGTTTGCCAACTACCTCCTGCGAGACGATAATGGATAGATGCATTTTCCGGAAGTTCATCGCCGAAAATTGAGGCACCAATCTCTATATCACGATATTTAACCCATTCCATTGAATAGGGAGAAGGGATAACTTTGTAGCCTATCGGGGGGGCGATAATTTCGGTAGGGTTGGAATATACTTTGAAGGAATAACTGAACATACCAGGTGAAGTTGCTACCATAAGAATTGCTATCAATACTGCTACCAGAAATTTTTTCCCTGTTTTTAAGATTGGATTAAATGTTATAGCTTCGTTGAAATCAATAGCTGATGCTTTTCTAAGAGCCTGTTCAAAAGTAAGCTCAATCAGGTCGGTGGAATAAGATTGATGTTGTTTGGTTTGAAAAAATTGAACAGCGGCAACTAATCTGCCTTTTAATTCTTTATGTTTATTTTCCAATGATGAGGCTACCTGAATAATAGTTCCATCACTAATTTTCCACAATGCAAATTTTGCAAAGAAATAAAGAGTTATCAGTGAAGCAATAATAAGAGCAGATATCTTAACAGCGATAGGGAGGATTATAAATTTAGCCAATAATGACAAAAGCAGAGAAGTTAAAATAACTGCTGTAAAGGAAGTAATAATTCCGGCTGAGAACAGAACAATTCTTTGTTTTATAAGAACCCGTTTTAACAGTTGGGTTAATTTTTCAGTAGATTTTATTCTATTCATATAAGCATCCTAATATTGTCTGTTAGCAATTATTGGAATATAGTTAATATAACAAAGCATAAGTTAGAATGTTCAGTCCCATTTTTAAAGCGGCTTCTCTCTTATCGGGCGGGTCGTTGTGCACTTGAGAATCTTCCCATCCATCACCTATATCGGATTCTACCAGAAAATATAAAACTACCCGTCCATTGAGAATTATTGCATACCCCCGTGGAGGTTTACCGTCATGTTCATGTATTTTGGGAGGACCTTCCGGAAAATCATAAAAACAGTGATATAATGGATGACTGAACGGGAGTTCAACGATTTCTCTTTCCGGAAAAAGTTCAGCCATTTCCGTTTTAAAAGTTTTATCCATGCCATAAGAATCATTAACAAACAAAAATCCACCACCGGCTAAATATCTGCGAAGTCGTTCTTTTTCTTCGGCTCCAAAACTTATAACACCATGTCCGGTAGCAAATAAAAACGGATATTGGAACAGGTCTGCATCCATAACGGTGATCTGTCTTTCAAGCGTATCTATTGGGTATGGGCTGTTTTCATCTAAGAAATGAAGAAAATTAGGAATTGCAGAGTTGCCCCAATACCAATCACCGCCACCACTGTAATGCAGGCGGGCAATTTTTATTGCCGAGGGATTGGGATGGGTTCCTTTTTCCGGTTTTTGAAGACCCAGTTGGCGGATAATATCCTGCTGGTTTCTTTGAGCTTGGATTTCAACTGCTGAAAAAGAAAACAAAATCAGCAAAAACAAAATTTTCAGGTATAACTTTTCCATCTATATAATATACAGCTAAACTTGGGATTATGATTAAAAAAATTCAATTAAAGTCAATTTTCTTTACAGAATAACAGATGTAATTGAAAAGCGGAAAGTTATCCCGGACATAGGATAACCATGCACAATCTGGTATTCTGTATCAAAAAGATTATGAATTGCTGTTTTTATAGTAATATTTCCAGTTAGTTCATAATTTCCTGATATATTAGTCACAAAATAATTATCCAAGACAATATCTGTTCCTGATGAATCTGAATGTGGGTTTAAAGCCATGATGCTGTTTAGATTTATTCTGATTTTATTAATTTTTGAATTTAGACTAATTGCAATTTTATCCTCAGGGACAGGTGTAGAAAAATTATCGATATTCAAATGAGTGTATGACAAATTTAAATTATAGTTTTTTTCAAAATATTTTATATCAAACTCAATCCCATTATGAAAATATTTATCCTGATTTGTAAAAATAACCGGTGGGGGAGAATTTGGGTTTAACCTTGTAGTAATAAGATTTTTCCCTTCCCGATAAAAGAACGCTGATTCAATTTTGACATTATTACTGAATTTATTAAAATAACCAATCTCAAAATTAGAGCCTTCTTCGACTTTTAAAGAATCCGAAGAAATTGGGAATAAACTGGTTTCATTGATAGTTGGATTACGATAAGAAGTTGCGGCAAGAAGTTTTAAAGAACCTAATTGTTCCAAAGAATAAATTGATCCGGCTTGATATACGAAATGTCCATCGGAATCTTCGTTATGAATATATCTACCGCCGGTAGTCAAATTTAGTTTATTTGTTAATTGAATTTCAGAGTTTAGATGAAAGGCAAGCTCAGATTCTGAAAAATGTTCGGTGTTGTTAGCCGAGCCGCCTAATTTGTTGAATGAAACTCCACCGGACAGGCTCAAGCCTGTTTGATTTATATCCTTAAGTCTTCCAAATAAATCAACACCGTTTAAACGGTCCACCGATGAAAAACCATCGCTGAAAAGATGCTCTCCATAATTATTATAAATTCTTAAAGCAAGTGCATATTTTTCAACAGATTTATTGATACCAAAAGTCAAACCGGTTCTGAAGATGTCTCCAGTGAAAGTATTTAGATTATACAGAGGACCCGGATCGGAAAAATCGAAAGAACTGAATTTACTGCTTACAAAATAATCATATCCGTTCTGTTTGGGAAATTGTATGCGAATACCTCCGGAACGAATGAGAAACTGATTGTCGGTGCGAAAATTATCTGTCTCTTCATAATCATACCAACCGGCTAAAATTGATTTACCAATTTTTTTTGAATATTGTGCTGTCCCATTCCAATTGTTATAACTGCCACGGCTTAATTCAAGTTTTGCAAATTGATCTAAATCTGGTCGGTAGAACGATGTAAACTCTATCACTCCGGCAATGGCATTAGAGCCGTACATAGTTGATGCTGACCCTTTTATTATTTCAGCAGAGTAAATGCCCGTTTTTCGATAAGTATCAGGAAGAGGATGTCCGAATAAACCGGCTAAATCCGGACGACCATCAGTTAAAACAAGTACCCCTCGATTAGGGGAAAAGCCCAAACCTCTTATTGATATTTTACCCTGCCCTCTTATTCCAAGTCCATAACCGCTACTGTTTACATCACTTAATGATATGGAACTAAAATTATCATCAAGTATGGATAGTAGATTATTTTCGTTTGCGTTTTGAATTTTTTGATGACTAATCACACTAACCGAGTTAACAATTTTTGAAAGTCGGGTCGGTTCTTTTGTGGCGGTGACAATAATAGGATCAAGTTCGACTTGAACGGAGTCAACTTGGGTTGTATTAGAACCAAGTAATGATGTTAGTAACAACAAAGTTTTAAACATATTTTCCTCTAAAGATTTTTTTATAAATCTATAAAGAGATATGCGATAGTCAATGAAAAAAACCGGAGGATTTCTCCTCCGGTAATATTTAAGATAAATCTTCGCTTAGCGAAGATAAAGTTGCCTTGCAACCTATTTAAAGCGTAACGGGCGACGAGCCTCCCATTCTACAACAATCGGACTGGCAACGAATATGGAACTGTAAGTTCCAACTATTACACCTAATATCATAGCGAGAGAGAATCCTCTTAAAACATCGCCACCGATTAAATAAAGGGAACCAACAACAAATATTACCGTAATTGAGGTATTAAATGTTCTGGAAAGTACTTCGTTGATAGAAAGGTTCACAGTCGAGGCAAACTCCCCTTTTGTTCTGAATTTTTTTAGATTTTCTCGAATACGGTCAAAGACAACCACCGTATCCGTTAGAGAGTATCCCGCTAAAGTTAATAAAGCGGTTACAATCAGCAAATCATATTCAAAGCCGAAAATGTAAAATATTCCCATTACTGCCAAAACATCATGGAATGTTGCAATAGTAGCGGCAATACCGCTTCGGAAATCAAAGCGAATCCATATATATACAATAATTCCAAACAATGAGAGCAAAATTGCTTTTTGGGCATCAACTCTTAATGTTTCACCAACCGCCGGTCCGATAATATGTTCGGAAACAATTTCAAACTGGTTTCCTTCGAATTTTGAAGTCAGAATTTGCTTTAACAAATTGACCTTCTGTTTTCCTTCGGCTTCTGTTTCCGGTTGTTTGGTTTTTATAATAAAAGCATAAGGAGATTTTTCAAATCCTTGCATCTGTGTGATTTGGGCATCTGGAAATTCTGCTTCTACGCTTCTTCTAAGTCCTTCGATTGTAACTTCGTTCTGGAAATAACCTTTTACCATAACACCACCGGCAAAATCAATACCCATATTAGCATTTCCGGTTGATATCATTGCAAAGGCATAAAGTCCAAGAGCTACCAGTGCCAACGATACAAAAAAGGCAATCTTGCGGACACCGATAAAATTAATTTTTGTTTCACCAATTATTCTAAACATTTTTTTATTCCTTCTTTCATTTAGATGCTTAAAGATTTATAACCTTTGCGCATATTAAATATCTGTTTGGTTATGACATAGGCAGTATAAAGGGAGATAGTAACACCCCAGAAGAGTGTAACGGCGAACCCTTTAATCGGTCCTGAACCAAGAAGGAATAATGCTCCGGCGGTAATCAATGTTGTTACGTGTGAATCAAAGATAGCAACAAAGGCACGATCATAACCGGCATCAATAGAAGCTCTCACAGTTTTACCGGTACGGAGTTCTTCTCTGACTCTTTCGAAAATAAGAATATTGGCGTCAACAGAAATACCGATAGTTAATATAATTCCCGCAATTCCAGGCATTGTTAATGTTGCTCCCAAGCCAGCCATTATAGCCAGAAGGAAGAAAATATTGAAAATCAATCCAATATCTGCAATAAACCCACTAAAACGGTAATAGATTCCAATATATAGTAGTACGATAGCCAAACCTATTAAAGATGCACTAAATCCTTTGCTAATAGAGTCAGCACCTAAGGATGCACCTACAACATTTTTCTCAATAATTTCAACCGGAGCAGGTAAGGCACCGGCTTTAAGAACGATTTCAAGATTTCTGCAATCTTTCATTGTCGCCGATGATCCCATCGTAATTTGACCACGTTTACGAATTTTGGAATTAATAAATGGAGCTGATTCTACTCTATCATCTAAAACAATAACCAATGGTTTATCAATATTAGCCCCAGTCAACTGGGCAAACCGAGCGGCACCGTCACCACTTAGTTGGAAATCAACGGTGTGTCCACCATAGGAATCTTGTCCTAAAGAAATGTTTTCAAGAAATTTCCCAAGGAATTGTACTTTTCTCTTCAAAAGATATAATCTGTAGATTTCACGGTTGTTACTTATTTCTGGTCTGGTTGACCATGAAAACTGAACATCTTCCGGAATTACTCTTTTTACTTCAGGAAGGTTTAACCAACGATTAATAAGCTCTCTATCTTCTTTTCTAACAATATATCCTGGCCATGCAACACCGGTTCTTTGAGTTACCATCGCAAGCTCAAGACGAGAAGCTACCGGATTTTCCTCTTCATCAAGAGAAACAGTTTCATCAAATTCATATTTACCGGTTGTGTCAGTTGTTGAATCATCCATCAACTCAGCTAAAATATCTTCTTTGTCTTTGTTATCAGCTGTTTCTTCAATAGCTTCTTCGGTAACATCGGTTTCGCCTTTTTCAACTTTTTTTGCTTTTTCATGAGCTGAAACGACTGAATCAATTTTTGCCAGTATCAGATTTCCGTTATCAATTGATTCCATAAGTTTAAATTGTAACAAAGCTGTTTGACCGATAAGTTCTTCGGCACGGTTAGCATCGGTATAACCTGGTAAATCAACAATTATTCTTTCATTACCCTGTTTCTGTATAACCGGTTCCGCTACGCCGAGACCATCAACACGGTTTCGGATAACCTGGATAGCTCTTTCCACAGCACCTTCACGACTGCCAGGGTCCATCTCTTCCATCTTTACTCGCAAGATAACGTGAATACCACCCTGAAGATCTAAACCAAGCCTTATTGCTTTTTGTTGTAAATGAAGCAAAGCTCCCGGATCTTCCTCTTGCATAGCTATCTGTTGCTCTTCGGACATTGTCCACAATTTGAATGTGTTCCAAAAAGCGACTACAGCTACAACGAATAAAATCAACGTTAAAATAACTCGCCAATTGTTTTTGGACATTTATAATCCTTTCTTAAATGAATTTAATAAATTAGTTAATTATATTTGAATTATAAGGTTTTGATAAAGTTATTACTTTATCAAAATTAAACCGGTTGTTCCGGTTAGCTTGTTCCTGAGGGTTTAGCGCCAACCAAAGTAAACTGGCGTCCAAGACTGGACGAAACCCGGAATGAAGATGTTATAGAACTTGATTTATGTGAATATTTTTTTGAGTGCTTATCAAAATTTGAGAATTGAGTAGCAAGTTTTTTAATCTTATTACCACTGCTATCATTAATAATAGAAATCAGCGGCATCAAACATGGGAAATCATGAGTTTGAGGCAGTCCATCAGTGGACATTTTTTTTGATGCCGGATTTTTTGAGTAATCAGAACTTTCGCTGAGTGTAGGAGCGATATACTTTTGAGAATTTAAGTTAATTTTATCAAGTAGATTGTATTGTAATACAGAACTTGCCGTTCCGGTAAAAAGAAATGCCACAACAATTAGAGTAACAACAGTGTTATTTATTATTGAAAACTTATTATTTTTAAATATCTTTATCATTGGTTGTCGAATATACCCTATATTTTAATTAAGTCAATTCAAATTAGCTTAATCGTTGACATTAGAACAGTCATTAAATAAATTATCATATTAATATAATTATCGACCTAAAGTAGTCTTTAGTAAACAATTAAAGGAATTAATGATGTTTAAAAAAAGCTTAATTATTGCACTATTTTTCATACTATTATACTCCATTTCAACCCAAATATATGCGGCTGAATATATCTCTTATAAACTGGATAACGGCATGGAAGTAATTCTAAAGGAAAAACATGGATCGCCCATGATTGCCAGCGTTATCTTTGTTAAATCAGGGAGCAAATATGAATCCAAATATGAAAATGGTATAACTCATTTTCTTGAACATCTTTTATTTAACGGCACTTCTTCTTTGAGCAGAGAAGATATTGATGGTTCAATAAGAGATTTAGGCGGGTATATCAATGCTTTTACTCGTAAAGATATGACCGCTTTTATGGTTTTAATGCCAAATCAATATATTGATTACGGATTAACGGTTCAGGTTGATATGCTTTTTAATTCTCTTATTATTGAAAAAGAACTTTCAAAAGAAAGAAAAGTGGTAATTGAAGAGATTAAAAGTTCTTCAGATTATCCAGGTTCAGCGGCTTATGATTTTTTCAATCAGACTGCCTATGCTGGAACTTCTTATGATAGAGAGGTTTTAGGATATGAATCGTTTATTTCCAATATTCCCAGAGAAGCTATAGTTCAGTATTGGAAATCCTCTTACAGGCCGGATAATATGACTGCTTTAATAATTGGCGATTTTGAAACTGATAAAATGAAAGAAGTTGTAGCAAAAATTTTAGGAAAAGCTAAAGCTGACCAACCGGTTATAGACTCAACACAGACTAACAATATTATAAATAACGATAAGGAAGCTGAATCCGAAGCTAAAGATTATTCTTTAACCGGACAAACCATTATTGATACGACTGCCAATGTAAAATCTACTTATATCAATTTTTCTTTTAATGCTCCGCATTTTACA
>JAYEHE010000466.1:0-1703 GCA_034659415.1 Candidatus Zixiibacteriota bacterium
CCCTGATGAGCGTGATGCGATCGCACGACGCGGACATGAACGGTGCCTGAAAAGTTACTCTATGCTGAAACGAAGTCAGGCATTTGATGCAATAATTAGGGGTGAGTTAGAGAGCCATTGAGCTTACATGCTCACAGTTAAACTCAAAACAGGAAAACGCTCCCGTCCATCATCAAGTTTCTGAGCAAAAAAAAGTTCATTACGATCAAGGTAGTAATTCACGAGCTGCCGCAGATCCAGATATCAAAAGCATCCAGATATTCATTTTTCAGGAACTTCTCCAGGGCCAAACTGAATGCACAGTTAAAGTCAGTAAGATCACCCTTGAAATAAGTTCTTCTATTAACATTATTTGCACTCATAGCAACCCTGTCATTTATACAAACTAAAGAATTAACAACACCTTGCAACATAAAGATATCAACTCAGATACTCTCGCATCAACAGTGCCGACAGAAGCCTTAATTTTTATTTGGCAGCATAAACATAACCCGCAAACCAAAGGGCCGCGCAACTTTATTCAGGGTTTCAAGGGTCGGGTTTCCACGATCTTTTTCAATATCCATAAGAACTCGAGGATAAATTTTAAGTATCTTTTCAGCATAATCTTTTTGCGACAAACCAACAATCTTCCGCATTCGCAAAGTTGCCTGACCAATCGTCAAACGGCCCTGTACGATATCCTCGTAGAGTTTATCCTTCTCTTTTAGAACATCTTCAAGCGGTAATTTTCTCATACCTCCAACAACTCCCTATCGCCTTGCTTCAAACAAAGATACTGCTATCACAATAGCATAAATAACATCATATCACAAGCTATCATGTTATTATAGTAGCATACACAGACAATATTATTCGTTTCACAAAAGACTCAAACAGACCTTAGAGATGATTTTATGAGAGCACAATAAAGGGGACGGGAGAAATATCAACCAACTTTCAGGAGTAAGTCGCTAATAAAGCTCTTTACATTATAAAAAAGTTTCTATATCAAAAGTTTTTAAAGTTTCTATAATTGAATTTTCAATTGAATTAATAAATTTTCTAATATCTTTTTTGTTTCTTAAGTCTAAAACAAAGTAAAAGATTAATTGCCCAGGACCATGACAAGTAATTTTTCCACCCCTGTTTGTTTCAATAATTTTGATCGATTTGTCAATAATATCTGTTTCGTTGTAACTAGTTCCAGCAGTGTAAATTTCCTCATGCTCTAAGGTCCAAATCAGTTCTTTCTCTTTATTGTTAAATATTTGCTCTAATCTTTCTTCCATAATATTTATGGCATCAATATAATTTACCGGTTTTACTGACTTTTTGATCTCTATATTCATTTATAAATTGTATTATCTTTATTATGTATTAATAGTGCAAATCTAAATTATAGGTAGATCTATGTCTTTAACAAAAAAAACTAAAGATAAAAAAGCAAATTTTGAATTTAATAAAGAGTACATCAGAGTTGTTACCTCAAAAATAGCTAACAATGACGCTCAATTTATTACTAATTCTTTCAGCGAAATGCACCCAGCTGATGCGGCAGATATAATTGAACACCTAAGTCAAAATGATAGAGAAAATTTAATTAAACTAAATAACTTTAATATAGATCCGGAAGTATTTGTTGAGTTAAACGAATCTATACAAACAGAAATTATTACTAATTTATCTTCTGACTCAATTGTAAGTATTATTAAAAATTTAGA
>JAYEHE010000467.1:0-1702 GCA_034659415.1 Candidatus Zixiibacteriota bacterium
AGAAAAACGGTATCATTCAAAGCGATACTGGCGAAATTATATTTGATAAAACTATTGATGATTATAAAAAATTAAGACTGAGTAAATAATACTTGGTTACTTTAAAAGAAGCATCTTCTTGCTTTTGATTTGATTATTAACCGAAAGCCTATAAAAATAAATTCCACTGGCAACTTTATCGCCATTATTACGCGACCCGTCCCATTCAACGCTGTATTGACCTGCAGATAAATAATTATCGAGCACTGTTATAATTTTTCTCCCAAGAGTATTATATATTGATAATTTCACATCCGATTTTTTTTCAATTGAGAACTGAACCACCGTAGAAGAATTAAACGGGTTTGGATAATTCTGCCCTAACTCAAAATCGGTCGGTAAATAGACATACTCACTCTCGATTGATGTTGGCATTTCCTCTGAAATATCATAAAAATCTAAAGAAAAACCGTTTGAAACAGCTATCATATTATCTGTAACGGAAATCATTTTACCACCATAACCACCGCTATCCACCAACATTGGCCAACGAGAAGTAATATCAAATATTCCAATATATTCATTTGTCACAGTATATAAACTATCACCATAAACCACCGCATCTAAAGCATTTACTTGACCAGTTAAAGTTGTATCAAGAATTAGATTGCTAATATCTGAATAATCAAAAAATTGAATTTGACTGCCGCCAAAAATTGCCAACGAACCTTTTAGATATATCATTTCATCCGGATCCATATTTAATGACATGATTGGTTGCGAATTTAAATTATAAAGAGAATCAATTTCTGAAATATATAGCAATTTTTTATTGGTTGCTACAAATAGTTTATTACCGTCTAAAACAAAACCTTCAATACGCCCGGTGTACCGATAATTATTTCTGTATTCTATTTTATTCAAATCATTAATTGTAAAAATATCAATAGATGCATCTTTTATCATTAGCGCTAATCTCAAACTGTCATTGAACATTTTATCGGATATGTAAAGCTCAGGATTACCAATCGGGTCAACCTCAATTGAATCCTTGAAATCTTTTATGTATGCCGGTCCTTCATCAAAGACCCATGAATATATAGCTATCATTCCAGGCAAACGATACAATGCAAACAAGTCATCGTTTAAAGATTCAAGAGAAGATACATACCGCAACCCTTCGGCAATAGAAGTATCATAGACTGGTTTATTATCAAAATCAAAGGAATAGATATCTATCGGGTTTCCTTCGCCGGCTGTGTAAAATTTATCATTAAAAAACATGATATCTTTTATCTCGCCAAATCTTTTTAACCCTTGTATTCCTGTGCCAACAAGTTCAACATCATTAATATTATATAAACTGAAGCCACCTGATATATTAGGAAGAAACAGATAATTAATTGCATGCATCTGATATATATCTCCGCTTGGAAGAATATCGTTGATAGTAAAATCATAAATATCATGTTGCTCTTTATGAACTAAATCTAATCCCCTGTTATGGACAAAAACTAAAAATGTATCCGTTTCAAAGATTGATGTCGGATTATTAACCAATGGGATTGAATCAGTGATAATTCCCTGCTCAAAATCAAATTCACCCAACAGAACTCCTCGGTTTACCACTGACAGAATTATGCGATCATCCGATAAACAAAATTTCTTCACAGAAAACGGAACATATAAATAATCCACAAAGCTATTCAAATTGTTATCTGAG
>JAYEHE010000468.1:0-1696 GCA_034659415.1 Candidatus Zixiibacteriota bacterium
AACTGCTTGAAAAAATGTTTTCCTTGCGGCAGTTCTGAATTGTTTTCTTACTTCATCAGGAAGACACGATTCATCATCTTCAAGCTCTATCAAACTCATAAGTTGTATATTTGATAGTTTATGTGCCTTGAGGCTCATAGATAGAGATTCGAGATTTTGCGAATTTGGTTTTATACCGGAAATAAATCTGAAAAAGAATTCTATTTGTTCCTGATTTATCTTATCTGAAAAACTAACTCCACCTACTCCCAGTGTTTTCCATTCTTTTACAATCGAATAAGCACCAGATAAGCCAGTATCATCAAATTTAACTAATCGTTCATTAACAAAATATCTTCCGCGTACAGTTTTAATTGAAACTGCATCAGCATCTTGCTGAAGTTGCTTTAAAAGCTCATAAAATATTGAACACTGACTTTTGAATGTAGGATTAATATTTTCCACGATTCTTGAATTTTTATAAACCACAAAAAATTGATTCAATAATTTTTCTTCGACCGCACCGGCAAGAACTCTAAAATCCATATCATTGGTTGCGTTATTCATCCTCACCTCCGTACATAACCGTTCGTCTAATATTGAGAGTTTTCTGTGCAAATTGTTTTATAGATGGACGCCAACTATTAGATAGTTTTACTAATACCTGGTCAGCTTTTTCACTCTTATTCAATGATAAAGCTTCAAACGCTGCCGAACGATAAAATTTTAATGCAGAACTGCCGATCAAATTATATCTTAAAATTAATTTCAATAAATAGGTTACGGCAATATCCCCACCCAGAATTGAAAATGCATTAAACATCAATTGTTGGTCATTTCTGTCAATTTCTTCAAAATTATCATCATTTATGATTTCTGCGATAGCATCAAAAGCTTTTGGTCCGTGTTTGGAACTTAATGAACTAACTGCTACTTTACGAATTTCCGGATCTTTGTCAACAGCCAGATTTTTCAGAATTTCAATAGCATCTTTTAATTCACTCTCTTTGAGAGACTCAGCCAGAGTTAATCTTACATTCCGATTGTTATGCTTAACTACTTTTAATAAATATTTGAGGGCTTGATTAGAATCTATTCGGCTGAGAACTATAACACAATTTTTAACAATTTCCGGATTTTTATCATCAACACCCCTGGAAATGATATTTAGGTTTTTCTGACCGGTAACAGCAAGGTAATCACAAAGAGCATCTTTTTGGGATTGGTTTTTTAATTTTGGAATAAGTTCTGTAAGTCCAATCAAAGCTTCCCACCCAAAATTCACTAAATATTGTTTTAAGAATCCGGCACCGATTTCAGGATGATTATTTAATGATTGCGACAAAATTCTTAATTTTTCCCTGCTTCCGAAAATTGTCATTGTTTCTTTGATTCGTTCTGACCACATCGGTTTTTTATGGGCAATTTTTGAGCCAAATTTTTTCATGTATTGAAGTAATAGGGATGCTTCTAATAATTTCCCTTCAATTATGAAATCATTCATAATTTTTTCACAAATGGTTACGGTTTCGTTAAAAGCCGTAGCTTCCGTCTCTTGATGAAGCATTTCTTTTAATAGCTCTAGTGTTGATTCATACGGATCAAATGAAGCATCATTAGCACTAAGTTGATTTATTATTGTTTCTTTTTCTTGGGATAATTCAAATTCTTTATTGAAAATTAGAGTTGTGTCCGGGGTTTGGTCTGCTGAACAAGA
>JAYEHE010000469.1:0-1689 GCA_034659415.1 Candidatus Zixiibacteriota bacterium
AGAAAGAAAAAAGAAATAAATCTGGATAAATCCCAGCATATTGAAATTTTTTATCTGGCAATGGCAACTTTATATTCATTTACAATCCCCCTCAAAGGATCACTTAATCTTATTGATACGGTAATTTTGGTAACTCTTTTTGGATTATATACCCGTCGGGTAGCTCAACAGGAACATGAAGAACCGGAACTGGTAGGACCGGTTAAAATCATAGCTAATATGGATAATTTCTGGAGACGTTTCTGGACAATTATTCTTTTTGCCTTTGCCGGTCTGGTTATCTTTTTTGTTTCAGAGCCGTTTGCAGAATCATTAGTCAGTATGGGGACTCAATTTGGAGTAGATGAGTTTTTGTTGGTACAATGGTTAGCTCCTCTTGCAAGCGAATCTCCCGAATTTATTGTTGCCGCTACCTGGACTCTGCGTGGAAACGCTAATTCAGCTATGCGTGCATTGATTTCATCAAAAGTTAACCAATGGACTTTATTGATTGGAACCATCCCGCTTGTTTATGCTATTTCCGGACAGGCAATAAGACCATTTGTTTTAGACGGCATACAGGATCATGAATTGTATCTGACAGCCGCCCAGTCAATTTTTGCCGTAGCTGTATTAGTTAATTTGAATTTCAATAAAAAAGAAGGCGTTTTGCTTTTGGTTTTATTCCTGAGCCAATTGATTTTTGCTGAGATCAGAATGGAAGTTGCCGCAATCTATCTTGTTTTGGCTGTTGCCTATCTTTATATTAATCACAAATCACTTTTGCCATCGATGCGTATGGGATTGGGTCTTAAGAAGAAGTAAGCAACAAAATTGTTTTGATTTGATTTTTTAACAGCAGTTTTCTTGGCAGAACCACTACGCTACGCTTCGGGTTCTTCCCTACGATACTCTATGTTTTTTGAATTTCTTAAAATGCACAGATATTTAGTGATATCAATATGTGGAGACAATTAGACAACCTTCGCAACTTTTGATTATTAGTAACTTGGAGCGAAGAATAGCAGTCGGTGATTTTCAATAAATTACACTATTTACTAAATTCTAACCAATAGTGGGTAATTTCCCAGAAATTAAGAAATTTACAAAGGTAAATATAATTCCACCAATTAAACCGCCTATATTGGCTAAAATATGCACGGCTATAGCTGGAATAAGGCTGCCTGTTTTTGATCTGAAATGTCCAGCCATCAGTCCTATTGAAAAAGTAAATAGCAGGATTGTAACGATTGTAATAATATCGACATCGGCTAATAGCAACACCAAATGCATGCACGAGAAAAATACTGCGCTTATCAAGACTGGTATTTCAATCCGAAATATGGATAGTTTGAAATAACTTCCTGATAAAACTGATAAATGACCTTGGAGAAATCCACGGGTAAAAACCTCTTCAATGATACTTGAAGATATCCACACAAACAGTACGATTTGAGGAAACGACAGCTGTTTAATCATGGGATTGCCAGTTCCACCCAACCCAAGTATTGTAATTGATGTAATAATTCCCAATATAGGGGCGGTCAGAAAAATCAGCAACCATCCGGTTTTACACTTTTTTTCACCTTGCCGTATTTCTGGTTTACGAAAACCATATTTTGGAAATTTCCCATTTCCCCAAATCATTATGGCAAAGAGAGTCAGGATCAATTCTAATCCTTGAGTCGTTGCCAGGGATAAAACAGTGTT
>JAYEHE010000470.1:0-1677 GCA_034659415.1 Candidatus Zixiibacteriota bacterium
GATGGAAAAAGTGGTTGCACTCAAGGTCCCGATTGTAGCTGATATAGGATTTGGTCAAAACTGGCTCGATGCTAAATAGAATCATTGATTCTTTTTTTCAAAATCTAAAATTATTTTAATATTCTATCGAAGTTTAGATTGAAAATTCAGATTTTTGTATATAAATTTCTTTTATGCTAATAGGTATCACCGGACAGATAGGTTCAGGAAAATCAACTGCCGCCAAAATCCTCAAACAAATGGGTATGGCGGTTATCGATGCTGATAAAATCGGCAAACGGGTAGTGGATAAAACCCCTGCTCTTTTAAAGAAGTTGGTTAAACAATTTAGTTCTGTCATTTTGACTAAATCAGGAAATTTAAGACGAAAAAAATTAGCGGAATTAGCTTTTGAAAATGAAAAATCGAAAAAAAAGCTTAACGCTTTAGTTCACCCATATTTACTCAAAGAATTAACATCCCAAATTAAGCAAAAATCAAAAAAATCAGAATATGTTGTAGTTGATGCCGCTTTGCTTTTGGACTGGCGATTAGATAAAAAAATGGACATAACAATAGTAATCCATGCTTCCCTAAAGGACCGTTTAAAGCGTTTAAATGATAGAGGGATTTCCCAAAAGGATGCTCTTTCCAGACAAAAAGCTCAACTGCCATTTTCAGAATATCGAAAAAGAGCAGATATTATGATTTTGAATAATCAGACTGAATGTGAACTTAAGAAAAAATTAAAAAAAATAATTACAAAATAAGCTCAAAAACATTGACAGTTCTTACAATATTAACCATCTTGGCGAAAATATAAATCATTGCTTTTTATGAGGTTGCTATGCCATTAGTTGAATCAAATAAAGAAAATATCATTCATGATTATTCTATTACAGAATTAGAAGAACGCGCCAATTATATGCGTGGTCTGAATTCCATTTCATTATGTTCAGCCGGTTCCGGTCATTCCGGAGGTACGATGGGCATCATGGATATTATTGCGTCATTGTATTTAAAAGTCGCTTATCACAATCCAAAAGACCCGTCATGGGAAGATAGGGATCGTATTATTTGGTCAGCCGGTCATAAAGCTCCGGCGTTATATACTGCCTTGGCGGTCAGTGGTTATTATCCTGAGAAAGAGATAATGAAACTTCGCATGCTCGGTTCTAAATTTCAGGGTCATCCGCATCGGAAAGATTTACCAGGAGTTGAAATTTCATCAGGTTCATTGGGACAAGGTTTATCTGTTGCAGTTGGTGTGGCTCTGGCGGCAAAACAGGATAAAAAAGATTATAGAGTTTTTGCTATTTCATCCGATGGCGAACAGCAGGAAGGCTCAATTTGGGAAGCTTTAATGTGTGCCGCTTATCATAAACTTGATAACCTTATAGTGTTGGTTGATAAAAACCGATTGCAGATTGATGGCGAAATTATCGATGTGATGAATATTGATCCATTAAAAGAAAAATATGAATCGTTCAATTTTCATGTAATCGAAGTTGATGGCCATAATATGGCTGAGATAACCAAAGCTTTAGATTGGGCAAGAAATAAAAATAATACCGGTAAACCGATAGCTGTTATTTTTAATACCATAAAAGGGAAGGGTGTTTCTTTTATGGAGGATGTTGTCGGTTGGCATGGGAAATCACCTAACAGAGAAGAACTTGATAAAATTTTGGAAGAATT
>JAYEHE010000471.1:0-1674 GCA_034659415.1 Candidatus Zixiibacteriota bacterium
CTTATGATATGGGTGGCTCTAATACGACCCTTGAAATTGCGGAAGCTGTTGCCGCCAAACTTTAAAATAAGTACAAGTTAAACTTTTGTAGGGCAGTGTGTTATCGCACTGCCTTTTTTTATTGATTAAAATTTTGTGCGTGGTGTACGTCCTCGTGCGCCACATGATGGGCTTATTTGTGCGTGGTGTACGTCCTCGTGCGCCACGATATAAATTTATTGAAATACATATTGAACTTTTTAAACATCCTCTGATACAGGGGCAGACAAGGGTTTGTCCTTGGTGAACCGCCCACAAACCTTAATCACCACTAAAGTTTATCTCCTATAAAGCCCGCCAAGGCGGCTTATTTTTCTATTAAAATTAGACTAATAATGTCGATAATTATGAGGAAATTTATCTTAATAAGGAATAAGGAGATTATTATGAATCTATCGATAAAAGCAAAAGTTGCTATCTCATTGACAGTTGTGCTGGTTATTGTTTTTAGCACAATTTTTATTATCAATAACAAAACTCAATCTGATACAGTAACAATGTTATTTGATGATAAAATTAATTCTTTGAATTGGTCAATTAACAAGCAGGCTGAGATGATAATGCTTAGTGGGGAGAATGAATTACTTCAACCACTTGCAGAAGAGGCAGTTGCAAATGATATTGCTAAAGAAATTACTATTATAAATAGTGAACTGATGATTGCCCGCTCTTCAGAAAAATCAAAAGTCAATAAACAGACAGATGACAAAATATGGGAGACGCTTTTCAGTTTACAAAAAGATACGATTATTGATACGGAAATAGATGGTGAGCCATTAATTATAAGTTATAAACTTTTTCATAATCATGAAGATTGTCAGGATTGTCATGATATTGATGATGAAAAAATTCTTGGCGGTTTAAAAACGGTTTCTTCAAAACAATTTGTTGCTGATATCAATCAATCAAGCATTACTTTGAATATGATCGTTTTTGGTATTGGAATTATTTTACTGGTTGGAATAATAGTAATAGTTTTGAAAAAAACAATTTTTAAGCCTTTGGATGCTGTTACTACAAAACTTGAATTAGCCAGTCAAGGTGATACCAATCAGGTTATTGAAATTAGTTCTAATGATGAAATAGGTCGATTTATGAAAAGCCTTCAGAATTTATTTGGTTATATTGTCAATTTTTCTAATGCATCACAGAAGATTGCAGACGGTGACCTCTCTGTGAAAATTATTCCTGCCGGAGAGAGTGATGTTTTAGGGCATTCATTTAAAAAAATGGTTGGTAATCTGAGAACTATAGTAAATAATTTATCTGGTAGTGCCAATGAACTGGTTTCAGCTTCGGTAGAAATTACTGCTACTTCCGAAGAAACATCCCAAGGTTCAAAAAATCAGACTGATCAGGTTAACCAGATAGCGACAGCAATCAATGAATTTTCTGCTACTGTTTCAGAATCTGCAAACCATGCGGACGAAGCTAACAGTATGGCTAAACAAGCAAATGAAATGGCAACCGAAGGTGGGGCGGTAGTTGGTGAAACTATTCATGGTATGGATGAAATGGCAAATATTGTTCGTGATTCTGCAAATTCTATTGGTGAACTCGCAAAATCAACTGACCAGATTGGTGAAATTATTTCGGTTATTGATGAAATTGCAGACCAAACAAATTTATTAGCTT
>JAYEHE010000472.1:0-7623 GCA_034659415.1 Candidatus Zixiibacteriota bacterium
GGATTGTGGCTTGATTCGCCCTGGTAAAAATATCAGAGATATCTATCGGGCTTTCGATGCTAACAAATTTGTTGTCATATTACCTGACCAGCATGATTCAACTCAATCTTTGATAATGGATTTTTTGGGTGAGCCGGCATCTATTTTTAAGGGACCTGCAGTTTTTTCGCTTCGGACAGGAGTTCCAATAATTCCGGTTATGATACGGCGAGAACGATATGATAAGCATGTGATTATATGTGATGAAATAATATATCCTCCTGAAGATGGATTTAATAAAGAAAATATTGAAATGATAATGGGAAAAATTAATAAATTTATTGAAGGAAATATAAAAAAATATCCTGACCAGTGGCTTTGGACTCATCGACGCTGGAAAGTTAATAAAAAGAAGGATTAGTCAACTTATTGATATTATAAACGTAAAATAATATTATGCGTTAAGAATTAAACAAGAGGAAGATACTGTGAAACGTTATTCTTATCTTATCATTTTGCTTATTATTATAGTAGTTGGATATTATGGCGTAAATGCTCTTTTCACTAAATCATATGAAATACCTACTACCAGCGTAAATAATGGCGAGTTTGTTGTCGGGTTAAATACAACCGGAAGAGTTGATGCCACCAGAGCGGTGACTCTTTCAACTCCCAGAATCAGAGGACTTCAAATTACATGGTTAGCTCCCGAAGGTGTTCGTGTTTTAGAAGAGGATCCTGTAATCAAGTTTGATGCTTCAAAGCAAATAACAGATTTAGCTGATCGCTCGTCAGAATTAAAGATAAAAAAATCTGCTCTGGAGCGAGCCAAAAAAGAATACATTATTCAAGAAAAACAACTGACTCTTAATCTTGAAAAATCCCGCCGTAATTATGATGAAAAGAAATATGATGCCCCAAGGATTGCCGAAGAAGCAAAGATGGAAAAAGAACTTGCCGAATTGAATTTTGAAGCCAAGCTGGAACAGCTTAAGGCTGATGTCGAGAGGGCTGAGGTTGAAGTTAAGAGAGCTAAAGATAAAGAAAGTTTGGCTCAGAAAGAACTTGATCAGATGACAATTAATGCTCCGATTCCCGGACTGGTAGTATATCTTGAAATTTGGAAGGGGGGCACGATGGGCAAAGTACAAGAAGGTGATTCTCCCTGGCCCGGGCAGGGTTTAATAAATTTGCCTGATTTGGATGAAATGAAAGTTGATGCTACTGTTTCCGAGGTTGATGCCAATAAGGTTGATTCGGGACAATTAGTGGAAGTTGTTTTAGATGCCTTTCCACAACAGAAATATAACGGAGTTGTTATTTCTATAAGCACCCTTGCTCGGAGAAAAGAATCCGGTTCTAAAATCAATGTTTTTGATGTTGAGGTTGCTATTAAAGATCATGATGAAAAATTAAAACCGGGCATGTCAGCCTCATGCAATATCATTATTGACCGTTTTGAAAATGTTATTTCTGTTCCCTTTGAATCTGTTTTTGAAAAAGAAGGGAAAACTGTTGTCTATCTTGAAAATAAAGAAGAAAAAGAAGTTACGGTAGGAAAACGGAATGATATGAATATCGAAATTGTTGAAGGACTTGAAGGTGATGAAGTTATTTGCCTTTTAGATCCAACTTTAGATGAGCATGGGTTGCCGGGGGACAAAGCAACTGAACCGGAACTTAATAAAAGCGATAAACTCCAAAATAAAAGGGAAAATATAAAGAGCGGTAATAAGACTAAACGCAGAGAGAAAAAAGGGAAATAATGGATTTCGTTCGAATTATTCAAGTCTCGATTGAGGCTTTGACTTCTCATAGGCTTCGTACTGTCTTAACTATGTTAGGGGTTATATTTGGGGTTGCGGCTGTTATTGCTATGTTGTCAATCGGTGAAGGAGCCAAACGGGAAGCATTGGAGCAGATATCAATTTTAGGCATTAATAATGTTATAATCAATGCAAAACCTCCTGAAGAAGGTCTTGTAACAGATTTTAGTATGGCTCAATCTCCTGGATTATCTTTGGAAGATGGGAAAAATATTGCAAAGTTCAAAACGATGATTGCAAATGTTGTTCCACAACGGTATGAACCTATCAAAACAATTTATAATGGTTCTCAGGAAGCACCTGTTAGGTTAGTAGCTACTATCCCTTCGTATGTTTTTTCAACCTCTATTGAAGTTGAATACGGTCGATTTATTACTGATTATGATAACGAAGCATTTTCTGAGGTTTGTGTTTTAGGAGCTAAGGCGAAACGAAGCTTATTTGCTTTTGATGATCCTATTGGTAAGATGGTGAAAATTGGCGACCTGACTTTTAAAGTGGTTGGGGTGATGGCTGATAAATATATTGGACGGGGGAAAGTTGAGGGGTTTCAACTTAAAAATCTGAATGAGGATGTTTATATTCCTTTTAATACAGCTCTAAAAAAATTAGACAGGGTTGCTTCCTCACAAAGCATTACCGGAGGACGACGCTTTTTTGCTATGAAAGATGAAGAAACTCAAAAATTTCAAACTCCGGAGATAGACCAACTGACAGTTACAGTAACAGACCTAAAATATATCAAGCCTGTAACAAAACTTATTGAAAAAATATTACGCCGTCGTCATATGGGAGTTGAGGATTATGAAATTGTTGTTCCTGAATCATTGTTAAGGCAAACACAAAAAACTCAACAAATATTTAATATTGTCATGGGGGCTATTGCAGGGATTGCCTTGTTAGTCGGTGGAATTGGAATTATGAATATAATGCTTGCTACTGTCCTTGAAAGAACCCGAGAAATTGGAATCCGCCGTGCTGTTGGTGCTACCCGAATTGATATAATGCGTCAATTCTTGATTGAAGCAGTAACGATATGTTTGATAGGCTGTGCGATCGGTGTAGCAATCGGCGTGTCGCTTGCAAAAGCAATTGCATTTTATGCGGATTGGCCCACAATTGTATCAGTCTTTTCCATAGCTCTTTCAGTAGGTGTTTCAACCGCAGTTGGCGTTATATTTGGTTTGTACCCTGCTAAACAAGCATCGAATCTGAATGTTATCGATGCTCTTAGATATGAATAATTAACCTTTACAATTAACAGGATAGTCAATGAAGTTTTTTATAAATTGTTTTTTGGTTTTGTTGGTTTTAACAAATTTTACCAATGCCGAAGTAATAACTCTTGAAGACGCGCTAACAATTTCTATTACAGAATCAAGTCGAGGCAGTATTATCGAAGGGAATCTGGAAGTTGCTGAAAAACAATACTATGCTAAAAAAGTTAACTTCTATGTCCCGAAAGTTTTTCTAAACGGGTCGTTGCCTTCCTATTCTGTAAATGAATCTTTTAGGTTTTTTGGTGGTGCCACCCAAAAATCTTTATTCAAAACAACAGATTTTGAGTATCGTTCAAATATACAGTTAGACCAAAGCTTGATTACCGGTGGAAATCTTAAAGTAACTGCAAATTTAAAACAGAGCGATGCCAAATATCCTAATACTGCTTTGTCTGGTACTGAAATAAATGAATTAACCCAGCAAGGTTTTTTTGATTTTGAATTTGTTCAGCCAATTTTGCAGCCTTCCAGTGCCAAATATGAACTTAATAATAAACATGATGACTTGGAGATTGCTCGAATAAATCAACTGGAAGAAATTGCATCTCTAAAAGAAGAAGTTATCAATGCTTATATTGGTGTGTTGGAGATGAGCCTTAAAGAAAAAATTGCCGAAGCTAAAGTTGAGACAGCAAAACTTAATTTTGAAATTGATTCTCTGAAATTTATTGATGAGGTTATTTCAGAAGAAATGTGGCTGGAAAGTTCATCGAAATATCTCGATGAAGAGCTTAATCAGTTTGATATTGTCAATCAATCGGAGGCAAAACAAAGGTCTCTCAGAGCTCTTCTTGACATTGATAATGATAAAAAATTTGATGTAATGATACCTGAGAAATCAAAACCAATAAGCGAATCTGGGAAAAATAGATTGATAAGCAATTGGGAAGCATCTGCACCGCTTAAAAAAGCTAAGCATATTTTCGAGAAAGAAAAGAGAGCGGCAGATTTTCAAGCCGGTTCACACGGTTTAACCGGAAACTTAACAGCAAATTATTCTATGGGGAGAGGCACTGTTGAATTTGATGATAATCCGAACGATGATATTAAAACAAACAGCTGGGGTTTGGCTGTAAATTTGACTTATCCGTTGTTTGACGGAGGCTCTTCAAAAGCCGCCGTAAATGCCGCTTATATTTCTTCTGAGAAATCAAGATTGGAATTTGAATCGGTCAGAAAGGCAATCAAAGCAGAAATTAGAGATTTGGTTAACAACATTGGAATCAGTCATCGTAAGCTTGAAATTCTTGAAAAACAAATTGATCTTGCAAAAAATAAAATGGATATTGCCAAATATCGCTACGATGATGGCCAGATATCTAAAATGTCATATAATGATAGCTATATTTTCTTTTTGGAAGCACGCGTTAAATATCTTGAGGAAATAAAGAAAAATCTAATTGACAGAGCTAAACTTGAAAGCAAATATATTGGGTAATGACAAATAATATTATTATCAGAACACCTAATCATCTGGGTGATTGCATCATGTCGTTACCGATGATCAACCAGACCGGTGAAGCTCATCCGGGAGCAAGTATAACCGTTTTAACTCCCGAAAATCTGGCTGGAATCTATGAACAAAACCAGTCTATTGATAATATAGTAAAAATTCCTTCGGAACATGTTCATGGATTGATTGCAGTTATGAAAATAAAGGATATTATTTCTCAAGGGAATTATGATTTGGGATATATTTTGCCGCCATCATTTGGTGCGGCGGCAGGTTTTAAATTAGCCGGAATTAAAAATAGAATTGGGTATATTGCCGATGGTCGGCGGTTATTGTTAACCAAAGCATTACCCCTTCCAGCTCCTCTTAATGCCGAACATCGTAGCAACTTATATTTTAATCTTTTATTAAGGTCACAGGAAATAAAGCTTGATTATATAAATCCAAAATTATTCTTAAATGATTCCGATATAAAACAAGGTAATAATTTGCTTGAAAAATTCTTTGGGGAAAAGGATACCTCATTTTGTGCAATTGCATTTCAAGCAATAGCAGAATCACGCCGTTGGGGATATGATAACTATTCTGAGCTAATTAAAAAAATTGTTTCCACGTATAATTTGAAAATTGTCCTGGTTGGTAGCAAAGAAGAACAATCATTGGGAGATGATCTTGTTAAGTCAACCGGAGGTGGTGATGTTATTAATTTAGCAGGTAAAACATCAATCAGAGAATCTGCTTCAATAATATCAACCGCAAAATTCTTTGTTGGAAATGACTCTGGTGCCGCTCACCTTGCAGGTGCTGTTGGTATTCCAATTATTGTACTTTCTGGAGCAGATGATCCTAAATCGACATCACCTGTTACAGCTAATAAGAAAGTAATTTATCTTGATGATCTTGAATGTATAAGCTGTGTTAAAAATAAATGTCCTCTAAAAGGGGACGATGCTATGCAATGTATGAAAGGCATTTCAGTTGAAATGGTATTAAAGGCTATTTCTGAATTAGTACCTGTCTTGTAATTTTGTGTTGGACAATAATATAACAAGCAAGTTGACCTGTTGCTCGTGAAAATCTCAAAAAAGTAAAAAAATAAACCATCAAATTTGAGTTTGTTTCGTTATGTATATATATAAAAAGATACGCAGATATTGCGTTGTTGTAATTTATTGCTTGACAAGGCGATAGCTATTGATTAGCTTGAAAAAGCATAAGATGCGATACTGTAAGAGTTTACATGTCAATAATTTTTGAGTTTAAATATTTTTATATTAAGGAGGTAGGCAGATGAAAAGTTCAAGATCGTTGTTTATGATGTTTTTGATAGCATTGCTGTTAGTTGGCTTTATGTCTTTGCCTGTCTTATCCAGTAATGGTGATGAAGATCCATGGGGTGCTGATGGTGAAGAGGGAACAACTGGTAGTGTTAGCAATGATTCATTAGTGATAGTAAGTAGTGGTAACGTTCTTTATTCTAACATTGGTGTTGGGGCTGAAATTGGAACCTTTGAGGATCTCGTCTTCTCTATTTCTTTTGAAGTGATTTATTATTTATTCGGAAGTTCATTTGATTCGAGTTCTCAGCCTATAATTTCCGATACGCAAGTCACCAATGAAGATAATGCTGGATTAATAAGACCGGCGAGTAATTCAAGTATGAAGTAACCATTAACTTAGTAGCAGAAAGAAAGTGATGAACAATTCCTCACCGAAAATCACTTTTGATAACCGTCTTCTGGCTGTTGAAGAGAAAGTAAAACAAAGAATCTTTAGCTCGGCTTTTAAAGATTTAGCTGAGTTAGATGAGTCGATGTTTGTCTCAAAGAACTATGAGTTAGGTCTGTTTTTTCTTCTTAAAGCTGAAGCCGAATATTGGGAAGGAAATTATCGTCGCTCATTAGAGTGCGGGCTAAAATCAGCCAGAATACTGGCAGATTTTCCGCTGAATTTGAGATATGGGCGGTCACAGCTTGTTTTATCAAAAACTTATTCTGCATTAGGTGATTTAAAAAATTCTGATATTAGAGCCAGAGATTCTCTTGCTGCATATCGTAGGGCTAATAATAAAAACGGACAGATTGATGCATTAAACGAATTAGCTCGTATCAGTCATATTCGATGTGATTATCATACTGCCGCCGAGCATATTGAAGATGCTCTTTCGATGTTATCCGATGATCCACGCAAGATGGCATTGCTTGGCGGTAATTTGGGGACTGTTCAGATTCGTAATGGTCAATGGAGTAAAGCCGAAGAAAATCTTAAAGATGCTCTTAGGTATAATCAAAAAAATAATAATGAAGTACTTCAAGCTATTAATTTATTGTCATTTGGATACCTGAATTTACGTCGTCGCCATTTTATAATGGCGGGACGGCATTTTGATCAGGCTCTTGAAATTATCAGTCGTCTTGGTCTTAAGAGAGAAAAAATTATATTTTTAGAGTATTCTGGAGAATTAGCTTTTGAAAAAGGGGATATGTTTAAAGCTAAAGCCTTGCTGAGTGATGCTTATCAAAAAGGAATGCTTTTAGCTCCCAGTTCTTCTCTTGTTTCTCAATCAGCCCGTCGTTTGGCGGAAATTGACCTAACTTTGGATAATCTTGACGAAGCAATGAAATTTGCCCAAAAATCTTTAGAGCTTTCAACAATACTTGGTGAAAAACTTGAGATAGGATTATCCAAGCGGGTTATTGCTGGTATTTTTGATGCCAAGAATGATCATAAATCCGCTATGGAATATATTGAACAGGCAATTGACATTCTTCGCGAAGTAGGCGAACCGTATGAGTGGGCACGCAGTCTTCTTGTTCAGGGATCAATAAAATTAAGAGCAAATAACAATTCAAAAGATTCTATTAGAAGTGCCTTTAAGGAATCTCTGAAGATATTCAAAAAACTATCACTTGATTATTGGGTAGCCGAAACTGATTTCCAATTAGGTGTTTTCTCTTGCCAGCAAGGTGATTTGGCAAACGGTTTTAAACAGCTTAATCGAGCTGAAAAATTATACATGAAATTAGATGAACAGCCAAAACTTCGGGCTGTCAATAAATTTCTGAAATCATTATCTGATCAGGCA
>JAYEHE010000473.1:0-1670 GCA_034659415.1 Candidatus Zixiibacteriota bacterium
GGTGGAGCGAATAACACTGGAAAAACATTAACAGTAACATTACTTAACGGCGATTTATTATTTGCAAAAATAGACGGCAACAAAACCGCTATTACTTGCAAAACTTCACGCAAGGGCGATGTAAAAAGTTATGCAATAACAGATAATGCTGTATAAGGAGAAATAAAATGAAAAAATTAATTTTAGTATTATTATTTATTACTTTCTTATTTGCTGGAGATTGGAATTATCAGAATATGAAATTTTCAGGCGGATATACGGCAAGTATTGACACAATAGAAAATTTCTATTCTTATACTTACGAAGTAGGAAATGGAAAATTATTGCCAACGAGTTTTACAATCACGCATATTTTACAGCCGGACACTTCGACTATAAATTATGGTGATTCTGTTGATTGTGTAATTAGTTTAGATTTCACAAATGACGGGACTTATTGGTATAGTTACGGAAACATAGACACAATAGATTTAGATAGTGCAACAGTTGCCGGAATGAGCCAAGTAATTGGTAAAGCGACAATAACTACAATCCCTGATTATAGATATTTCCGAGCAAAGATAACATCAAATACAGTTGACACATTTTCAGTAAAATTGCAAAAATCCGTTGAATTTTAAGAGGTTTTAAATGAAAAAAATAATTTTAATATTATTCCTAATTAGTGTAATGTTCGCACAAGGAATAACAGACGGCAAACGAACTATGCAGAATTATTTTATTGATTTTATTGCTGACAGCACACTTGGGACAAGCAATTATGGAATTAGCACGGGACAAAGATTATTTCAGAATGAATTTATTGACTTTTTGGAGTGGGCGGATACGACTGCACGCGATAGTTGTGGAACGATTAAGATTCATCGAATTGTAACTCACGATACAATTACAGCAAATAGTTGGACTGATTGTAGTGGAATGACACAATTTGATAGTGAAACACAAGGTGGAGTTGCCGAACTTAATGCAGACGGAAAAACTATTGATATCCTTAAAGATGGATTTTATCAATTTGGCGGGTGTTTACATACGATGTATCCGGGTGCCGGGATTTGGGGATCACCTGTTACTATTTTATCAAGGTTATTTTTAAATGACAGCACAGAATTACGATGTAGCCAAAGGGGATTCAATGTAAGTGTTTCCCAAGATGAGGAAGGAATTATTTCATATAATGGAACAGTTGGATTGAGTGTCGGCGATGCTATTAATCTACAATATTACACAAATAATGGGAATATTGAATTTTGGAGTAATTCTAATTTTGAAAATAGAATTGCATATACATTATGGTTAATTAGATGCGGAAATTAAACACAACAGAAGAAGTTCAACTTGACTTAACCGCACGGCGATTAACTGATTTTGATTTGGTTATTGGCGTAACGGATGATGACGGAAACGATTTTGATTTTACTGATTATAGCGGGACAATGAAAGTAAAAGAATATTTTGATGGCGACGCACTTATTGAAATGGAAGTTAGTTTTACAACCGGACAAATTGCTATTCACAAAGATTATACAGATATGGATATAACACCGAAACTATACAAATACGATTTGCGACTTATTCACAACGGAATTGTTGACAGGTGGATTTATGGATATTTTACAATAACGCCGAAAGTAACTTGAAAGTAATAATTACAGACCCATCTGCAACCGGAC
>JAYEHE010000474.1:0-1669 GCA_034659415.1 Candidatus Zixiibacteriota bacterium
GGACAGCCCTGTCATGCTTCTTTCAAAAAAGAGAGTACGGGATAATTATACTGCACTAAAAGAAGCATTACCCAGAGTAAGTATCCATTACGCCGTTAAACCAAATAACCATCCGGCTATAATAAATGAAATATACCAAGCCGGTGGTAATTTTGACATTTGTTCTAAAGGTGAAATCGAACTTGTAACAAAAACAAAAATCAACCCATCTACTTTGATTCACTCTCATCCTATTAAGTCAATACCGGAATTTGATTATGCGGTTGGTCAAGGGATTAAAGTTTTTGTAATAGATAACGCCGAAGAAGTAAAAAAATTAACTCGCTATAAAGAAAAACTAAAAATACTTATCCGATTCAGAATAAACACAAACAGTTTAGCCGTTGTAAATCTTCAATATAAATTCGGTTGTACAGTCGATGAGGTTCTTCCATTAGCTCGAATGATTAAAGAAAGCGGACATGAATTTTACGGATTATGTTTCCATATTGGTTCACAATGCACAATTTCAGATAATTATGTATTGGCTATTGAGACAGCCCATCAATTGATAAATAATCTTGATTTGGAAAATTTCAATACTCAGCTACTCGATATTGGAGGAGGCTTTCCTATTCAATATGTGGAACCTATTTTACCTATTGACCAATTCTGCAAACCTATAAACAAAGCACTTGATAAACATATCCGCCCGGGAATCAAAATTATCAGTGAACCGGGTCGGTATATTGCTGGAAGTCCTGTTGTTTTGATTTGCTCTATCTTAGGTAAATCAATTCGCGATGGTAAAATTTGGTATTATCTCGACGATGGACTTTATTCTACTTTCTCCGGTATTCTATATGATCAATGCCAATATCCGGTTATAACCAACAGAAACGGCAATAAGAAATTATCAGTTTTAGCGGGACCGACTTGTGATTCTTTTGATGTTATGTACGATGGGTTAATGATTCCCGAACATGAAGTTGGCGACAGAATAATATTTACTTCCACTGGTGCTTATTGTTCGGTATCCGGTTCTGATTTTAATGCTTTAAAAAGACCCAATTATCATATAATTGATTAAAAAATGAGTGATTCAAATAATATGAAAGATAATTATATTTCCGAAAACAGCATGTCTGACCTTTGGAATGTATGGTACAGCGAACTACATGAAGACAGTTCCGGTTTAACTTTGAAAATTGATCGCATAATAGAGTCAACAACTTCTGAATTTCAGAGAATTGATGTTATTGAGAATAAGGATTTTGGCAAGATGCTTGTTCTATATGGTTCTCTCATGGTAGCAGACAATGACAATAACGCTTATAACGAAATGATAACCCACCCAGCACTGTTTGTTCATAATAACCCTAAAACAGCTTTGATTATAGGCGGAGGTGATTGCGGTGCCCTTACTGAAATGACCAAGCATCCTGAACTTGAAAAAATTGTCATGTGTGAAATTGATAAAAAAGTAGTTGAGATTTCAAAAAAACATTTTCCCCTCTTAACCAAAGGCACCCAAGACCCAAGAACACAGATGATTTTTGACGACGGTAAAAAATATATTGAAAATTCCAAAGAGAAATATGATTTAATAGTTTTAGACCTTTCAGATCCTATAGGACCGGCGGCAGATCTCTTTCAGAAAGAATTCCATCAAAGAGTTTTTCATACTTTA
>JAYEHE010000475.1:0-1668 GCA_034659415.1 Candidatus Zixiibacteriota bacterium
AATAATGATTGGGATTCCGGTTATGTTAGTATAGCATTAAATGATGGCACATATGATGTAGTAATTAGAAACATTTTTGATAATCCTGCTCTTGATGATACAGTGATTATAACCTCAATCGGTTCACATGATGACGCGTTATCAATAATTGAGATGACAACAGTTCCTGAATATTTTTATCCATTTAAATATGGCATGTTTGCAAAAGACGAACTTCACATTTATAATAGTATGATTATTGATTCTTACAATTCAGATTCAGGGTCATACGCAGATACGCAAGAAGATCTTTATGCAGATATTGGTTCAAACGATACAGTCTTTATAGAAAATAATGCTTGGGTTGGCGGAAATGCGTCGTCTGCACTTGAAGATGGTGTTGTCATATTTGATTCAAGTAGTGTTAAGGGTGAGTTAGCTGATAATGTAGATGAAAATATTGTTCCGGATATTCCTCAATCAGAATATGATTCTGTTGCTATTCTGAATGATAACATGACGGGTATTTCAGGAACTTATACTTATAACACCGTTACCAACAATTTTTCCACTGATGGTGATGTAATTTTAGGTAGTGGCACCTATTACTTCGATGATTTTATTTTAAAAAATTCAGCAAGTTTAACTTTAGAACCGGGGGCTGAAGTAACTATTTATATAACAGGAAAGTTTGAAATTAAGAATTCAGGTGATATCAATAGCACTGAAGATCCAAGTGATATGATCATCAATTACCAGGGCACAGATTTTGACCTGAAAAATTCCGGAACACTAACTGCCGCAATTTTTGCTCCTAACGCCAGTGCAGTTTTACATAACTCAGGTGATTTTTATGGTTCAATACTTGCCAATACGGTTGATGCTCACAATAGTGCCGCATTTCATTATGACCAAAGCCTCAGCGAGATTATTGACGGTGTAACAGGAAAAATGCTTGTAGTAGGTTGGCAGGAATTATAATTTTTCATTCTATTTTTTATCAAGGGTTTAGTAAATATTACTAAACCCTTTTTTTATTGAATTTTATAAGAAAAACAGTCAAGTTACCATATTACATAATATTAGGTCACTAAATAACCAAGTTTTCTTGAATTTACGGAACAAAAATTGACAATTGGTTTATAAATATATATGATATCTGCCGATAATTGTATTATGTATTAATTGACAATAGTTACATACTTCTTATTTATTAGATAAAGATAAGATATAACATTATAGTTAAGAGAATTTATGAATTTTTCAAATTACAATATTGTTCGACGATATGCTTTTAAATTCCTATTTTTAATGCTAATACTAATATTTTCTTATGCAGGAAATATATTTGCCCAATCAGGCGAGATAACCCTTGATCATGTCGATGGGCTTATAGCACCTGATACAATAATTGCAGATTTGGATTCTACGATAACTTTTCATATAAGACTAACCAATAATACCGGTGAAAATATAAGCGGTTCTACTAATGGTTTTCAAGTTTATTCTCCAACAGGTGCAGAATGGACAACAACAGTGCCTGATTCAACAGGAGCTATTACTACTGATATGTATGATGGCGGCATTTTCATTAATGAATTCAGCATTACTGGCTCCGGTGCCGACACCGTTGGTTTTGGCGGTTTCCTAATGTTTAATATTAATAATGGTGGTATCCCTAACGGTTTT
>JAYEHE010000476.1:0-7561 GCA_034659415.1 Candidatus Zixiibacteriota bacterium
TTTACGACAAACCTTTTTGAATCTATTTTTAATTTAAAGATGAATTTTGATTTCAGTGAACTAAAAGTATTTCTGCCATTAAATCCGGATTTCCCTGCATATGTAAAATTGAAACGACAGCTTTCTTATAAGAGGCTGAAAAATGTTAAAATAAAAAAACTAAATGTAGAGACATTGCCATATAGCTGGGAATGGTTCAAAGCAGGATCTGCTGACTGGACAATTACTACTTCTCCTTTAGGAAAATCCGCCCATTTCGGCCAGTTAAATTTGGGGATGATGCTTCTGGGAGGTGATTTTACATTACAGGGTGGGGGTAATTCGGTTAAAGGATTTGAAACAGAAAGATTAAAATATCAATGGCATTATTATGCCAATAAAATGCCGTATGTTTCTCAAGTCTCAATTGGGGAAGTTAACCCAGGTGGAACTCTTTCTCAAAATATTAGCGGTATTTCTGTTACAAACAAACCACAGATAAGAAAAAAATATTTTCAGACAATCAATATCGATGGTCAAGCTGGTGAAGGTTGGGATATTGAATTGTATATGAATAACAAACTTGTTGATTATACCCGAACCAATGCTGATGGAACCTATACGTTTCTGGTTGATTTGAATTACGGCTCAACCCGTATAATGATTAAAAAATATGGACCTAACGGTGAAATTGAAATCGAAGAAAAATTTTATTCCTTTCCCTATACTCTTTTAAAAAAGAATGAATATCAATATTGTGCCGCTATCGGGAAAAAAGCTGATAGAGATAAAGACATAGGATTTGCATCGGCAAACAGTTATTACGGCTTGTTTAATTCATTTACATTAGGTATTGCCGCCGAAGCACCATTTAATGTTGATTCAAGCAAATATAAATCGGCGGTTGCATTAGATTTAAGTTATAAAGTACGTGGTAATTTTCTTTTAAGCGGGTCTATTTCACCTTCAAATTTTATTACAGGCGGATTCAATTTTAGCATACCTGGAATGTTAAATATGTTTGCCAGTCATACTATATATCAGAAAGACAGCCCCAAAAACCCACTGAACAAAAAAGATAACTCTCTATTTTCTACATCAATTCCATTAAAATATAAAAAATTTCGATTGAATCTTAGATATCGTGTAACTTTTGATCGGTTCTATGATAGAAGTATTACTTTTATGAATTATGGCTTTAATACATCATTTTATAGATTCCATATTAATTATCTTGGCAATTTCAAAAAGACAGACTATTACACAAGAAATCTAAGTAACATGGCAAGTCAAATTTTTGCCTCAACTTCATGGATAAAATGGTTTAGACCTCAGATAAGATTTAATTATGATCATAATATAAATCAACTAACCAAAGCCGGTTTATATGTGAACAAAAGAATTTTCAAAAAAGGTCAGCTGACTTTTTCTGTTGAAAGAAATATGACTAGTCATTCCAATACGTTCATGCTTTCTTTTCACATCTTTAATGGTTTTGCCGATTTCACCTCAAAAGTCTCCGCTTATAAAGACAATATCTCTTTAGTTCAAACTCAAAAAGGTTCAATTCAGTTGAATCAGGAACAGATGAATGTAAGATTTAAACGTAGAAATTCGGTTGGGTTCGGAACTGCGGTTATTTACCCTTTCCTTGATGGAAATTATAACGGACTGCATGATGAAGATGAAGAAATTATCGCCAATCTGCGAGCAAAACTTAAAGGGGCATCTATGAGCAGATTTGGAAAAGAAAATCTTTGGTACTATGATCGCTTAAGACCTTATAATGAATACATTATAGATATTGACCAATACAGCTTGGACAATCCACAATTGTTGCCATCGCATGATGCTTACAAAGTTATCATAAATCCAAATTCTGTTACATCAATTTACGTTCCTATTATTACTGCCGGTGAAGTTTCCGGGATGATTGAAAGGGAAATCAATGGTGGTAAAATTGGGGTTGGTGGTGTAAGAATTTTTGTTATCAACGAACAAACCAGTAAAAAAACTGAAATCCTTACTTTTAATAATGGTGAATATTTCTACTTAGGTCTTCCACCAGGAATGTATCGGGCTGAAATCGACAAAGAACAATTATCAAAATCCGGATATAAATCACAACCGGAATCAATACCATTTCAGGTTAAAACTGTTGAAAATGGTGATTTTGTAGATAATATTAATTTCATGTTAACTGCCGAGAATTAAAAGGCATCCTATCTCAAGAACATTACATTTACCAATATATCTTACAAAATATCCCTCTAAAATCTTTTTTTATAAAAATGGCAGTAAGGAGTCCCGCCATTATTTTTATAATAATCTTGATGATAATCTTCTGCTATCCAGAATTTTTCCGCTTCTTCAAGTTCAGTTACAACTTCAAATCCTTTATCGTAAAGTAATTTAATTAGTTCCTTTGATATTTCTTTCTGCTTCTCGTTAGTATAATAAATAGCTGAACGATACTGCTCCCCAATATCCGGACCCTGCCTATTTTCCTGAGTTGGATTATGTGTTTCAAAAAAGAGTTTTGCTAATGTTTCAAAATTAGTTTCTGAATTATCAAAAACAACTTCCAATGCTTCGGCATGACCGGTTGCACCGGAACAGACTTCATTATATGTAGGATTATCTTTATAACCACCCATATAACCGACCTGAGTTGAAATAACGCCATGAGTCTTTTGGAAAAAGTGTTCCATACCCCAAAAACAACCTCCGGCAAAATAAGCCGTTTCAGTTTTGGGTTCTGTTTCATCTGGTATAAAATCAAGCGAGACTGAATTTACACAATGTCTTACATTTTTATCAGTCAATCCTTCGCCAACAAACAGATGCCCCAGATGCCCACCACAGTTGTTACAAATAATTTCAGTCCGTTGGCCATCGGCATCCATCTCTCGTTTAACAGCTCCCTTGATTTCATCATCAAAACTGGGCCAACCACAATGAGAATCAAATTTATCGTTAGATTTGTATAACGATGCATTACATTGACGGCAGACATATGTGCCTCTTTTATTATGCTTATTATATTTTCCGGTAAACGGATTTTCCGTCCCTTTATTCAGAATCACTCTTTCTTCTTCCGGATTGAGTTTATTATATGACATTTTATTCTCCTGATTTGTTTCAGATTGTGCCTGTTGAAAAAATAACGACACAATAATCAGAGCTCCTATTATTATGACACAATAAAATATATTTTGGTTAATCTTGATTACTTTTTCTTTTCTTTTATGCTTATGCTTCATATCTTATGTAAAACAACAAAAGATAATTTTATGTTCCATTATATAATGAGCTATGTGATATTTTTACCGGCTAAATTCAAAAGAGAAATTAACCGGTCTTTAAAATAATTGTTTTTTTATTCAAACGATGGGATTTTAAGCTCTCTTACAGCCGGTTCTACTTCTTCCGGATTTACATATTGGGGATTAGTCAATTTTGAGGCTTTAACTCTTATTGAATTAATAACTAAAAATGAAGCTGGTAAAATCAATAACAGAATCATGGTTCCGAATAACAATCCATAAGCAACCGCAATTGCCATAGGAATCAAAAATTGTGCCTGACGACTGGTTTCCAAAATCAAAGGAGCCAATCCTAAAGAAGTTGTTATTGTTGTTAGTAAGATAGGTCTCAAACGAGCAATTCCGGCATTATAGACAGCATCGAAAACTTTCTGCCCTTCTTTAAGGTATCTATTAACCTGATCGACAAGAACGATACTGTCATTTATTATAATTCCCGATAGAGCAATAACACCATACATTGATAATATATTTAATTGCAACCCATGAATACCATGTCCCCACACCGCCCCTATAATACCAATTGGTATCATGGAAAATATCAAAGTTGCCTGGAAGTATGACCTAAACACTAAAACAACTACTATAAACATAGTAATCAATGCCAACGGGAAGGCAATTTTCATAGAGCTTTGAATTTTTTCTTTGTCGCGAGATTGACCCTCAAATGATACTGAAACACCTTCTACCTGACCTAAAACTTTTGGAATTACATTTTTCTCAATATCTTGCATTATCGGCGGCAGATCATCATCCATACTTGCCTGATTTGCTTCTACTTTTATTTCCTGCATCCTATCAAGATGATTGATAGCTGATATACCTCTTTCAATTTCATAAGTAGCTAATTCCGAGAATGGATACTCGCCGCCATCGGGTGTACGGATTCTCATTTTATCAAGAGAAACCAAATGCTCTCTATTATCTTCATTATATCTGACCCAGATGCGAATTTCATCCCGTCCTCTTTGGATTCTCTGAATCTCTTCACCGAAAAAACCCTGTCTAACTTGACGGGCAACATCCTGCAGTGTTAACCCCAAGGCATAGGCGGTAGGAAGTAACTTAATATCTAATTCTTTTCTTCCTTTTTGATCATTGTCGGTAACATCTTTTAGAGTCTCAAAATTATTTAGTTCATCAATAAGTAAATGCCTGGCTTTATCTAATTGGGAGTAATCACTACCAAGCAAACTAATAGAAATAGCTTTCCCAAAACGACCGGTAGCCCCATAAGCGATATTTTCCACACCGGAGACATCCCCGACTTTATCTCTAATTTTATTACCAATCAGATAACTATCCATATTTCTGATTTCGCCATCCATGAGTTGGACAATAAGTTGCCCAGTGTGAGAACCCTGACCGCCAAATGAAGTACTTCCAATGTTGCGGTTGATACCAATGATAACATCCTCACCATTAAAACGACTCTCTTTTAACTCTTCGTTAACTTCCCATACCTTATCTTCAATAAATCTTAATACTTCATTTGTGTCCTCTTCCTGACGACCGGCAACCATTGAGATATTGATAGGAATTGTATCTCTACCTATAAATGGGAAAAAAGTCAATCCGATAAACCCGCCTCCAATAATACCTATCGTAAAAAGAAATAACGCAAAAGGAACCATAACCGTAATCCATTTTTGCTTGAGAGATGCTTTTAGAATGGGAGCATAAATATTATGAGTAAGATATTTAATATAACCTTCTATCTTTTCCCTAATAGAGGAGATTTCTTTTTTAGGTCGCAAACCTTTTGAATGTGCCAGATGAGATGGTAAAATAACAAACGCTTCCACTAATGAAAAAAGAAGCGAAGCAATAACGACTAATGCCATCTGCCAGAAAACTTTCCCCATCATACCATCAAGAAAGAAAAAAGGTATAAAAGCAATAACAGTCGTTAAAACAGAAGTCGTCACAGGTGCCAAAACCTGCTTGGTGCCATCAACTGCGGCTCGATAAGGAGATTTACCCCTCTCATAATGGGAAAAGATATTTTCCCCAACCACAATAGCATCATCAACCAAAATTCCTACCACGATAATCATCCCAAAAAGTGAAATAACATTTATTGTAATAGGCCATAAATTAGCTACAATAAACATCCCGGCAAATGCAAACGGGATAGAGATAGCCACCCAAAATGATAATCTAAGATTAAGGAAAAAACCAAGAGCAACAAGAATCAAAAGTAACCCGATTACTCCATTTTTTACCATGAGCTCAAGTCTTTGGCGAAGCGGAACAGTCCTATCATCAAATACAATTGCTTTTACTTTATCATTTTCTTGATTAAACTCAGCAATTTTTCCTTTTGCCAATTTTGCAATTGCTAATATATCTTCACTCTCAGCCTGATCTATATTTAAAATAAGAGCCGCTTTATCATTGTAATATTGCTTATCAGGTATGTCTTCCCATTGTTCTTTAATATCTGCAATTTCTCCCAAAGAAATAATAGCTCCGTTATTATCTGTCCTAAGCGGAATATCCAGAAGCTCCTGAGCATAGTAGTCTCTTCCCCAAACCCTTATAAGTATTTCTTCGTCTTCGGTCTCAATCTTTCCACCTGATAAATTGATATTAGCTTTTTTAACAGCTTGTGATATTTCATCAAAAGATATTCCATAACGACGCATATTTGCCTCGGAAATTTCAATAGAGAACTCAAGTTCTGGCAACCCAACAATATCAACCAAAGAAATTTCCGGAGTAGCTAATAATTCATCCCGAATTTGCTCGGCTATATATTTCAAATTGTAAAGGTCAGTTTCACCGTAAACTACTATTGATAACGATCTGCTTCTAAATCTTTGCGAAAAAATAACCGGCTCTTCGGCATCTTCAGGAAAAGAATTGATTCTGTCGATTGCGTTTTTTACATCCGTGGTTACAATATTTATATCATAACCTTTTATAATTTCTATAGAAAGCGAACCGATGTTCTCTTTTGAAACAGACGTAATACGGTCAACTCCATTAATACCATCCAGGCTTTCTTCAATTTTTAATACGACACCTTCGGCAACTTCACCAGGAGAGGCACCAGGATAAGGGATTTGGACCGTTATTATATCCGGTTTAACTTCGGGAAAAAATGAATAGCGCATCTGGAACAATGATACTATTCCGAACATAATAACAGAAAACATCAACACCGATACCCAAACAGGATATTTTATGAAAAACTCAATCGCTCTACGCATTACATGCTCCGTTCGCTTCGAGTATTAATCGAAGGAATTGCCGGCATCCCTGATGCAACACCTTGAAGAAGCTCAACAACTACCGTATCCCCGTCATTTAAGCCGTCATCTATAAACGCATAACTGTTCTCATAACGGGCAATATTAACTTTTCGGAATTCAAGTTTTCCATTATCAATCAAATAAACATAAGATTCATTATAGACCGCTTTACGAGGAATAGCATAAGCATCTTCAATGATTTTGCCCGGTACTTCTGCATCGACAAAAAGACCCTCAGGAATCATTGATTTGGAATTATCATCTAACGAAATATAAATTGTTAATGTTTGGGTTCTGCTGTCAATAGCACTTCCGATACGTTCCAATTTACCTGACCACTGATTTGCAAACTCTTGATTGTTAAGAGTAATGGTCTTTTTATTATCAATCCAGTTGATATCGTCAATTGAAACTTCAACTTCAACCTCGTAGTCTTCAAGATTTACAACATTCCCAATAATATTCCCCATTCTTACATTAGAACCTTCACGTTTATTACATCGCAAAATGGAACCATCAAAAAGGGCGTAAAAATAATGTTTTTCCAGCTCAATTTCCAAATCTTTAATTCCAAAATATATCTGATAAACTTTGAAACGTGATAAAAACAGTTTAACTTTTTCGTTATTAGTCTTTGGTAATTTACCAAGATTCTTATCAAATTGAATATTTTTGAAGAATTCCTCCCAGATTGTATAATCATCAGGATATTCCAGTTTGATTTCGGGAAGCATCTGTGCCAAAGCAGACATAAGCTCACTTTTTTGGCTGTTTATTTTTAGTTTGATCTGCCTATCATCAACCTTAATCAAAAGGTCACCCCTACTAAATGATAAACCAGGTTTAAAATCGCTATCACCGCTTATTAATGTCCCGTTAACTTCACTAACTAAGTCAATCGGTTGTGATGATTTAACTTTCCCGTAACCGGAGACCAAAGTTTTAATATTTGTTAATTGAACAACTTCCGTAGTTACAATTTTAGGTTTTACATGGACC
>JAYEHE010000477.1:0-7543 GCA_034659415.1 Candidatus Zixiibacteriota bacterium
TTGTAATTTTCTTTTTGACTGCATCGACTTTGGACAAAAGATATGATCATCTTCAATCACGGATATCCAGGTTTAATGATATTATCGAATCTTGCTTATCCGGAATCAGAGTTGTCATGGCTTATGTTCGGGAAGATTCCCAAAAGGAAAAATTCAAACAAGCCGCCGAAGACAGACGACAGGCAGAAATTGATGCAGTCAAAATTACAACAATTGTTGACTCACTGTATATGTATATCTGGCAATTTGGATTGATTATTGTTTTGGTTGCCGGCGGCTATATGGTCATCAATTCTAATCTGTCTTATGGTAATATGGCAGTATTTATTTATTATGTTGTCTGGTTAGTTTTCCCGATGTTTGATATCGGGCAATTTCTGGTTAAATCCCGTCAATCATTTGTTTCAATCAACAGGTTGAACGAACTTGAAGACATGCCTGAGATGGTTAAAGATACAGGCACAACTTTGACCGATGGTTCTTTTAGCGGAAATTTAAAATTTGATAACATAAGTTTTTCTTTTCCAGCTTCTGACAGAAAAATAATTGATGATGTTAGTTTTGAAATAAAATCAGGACAAACCGTAGCACTGGTTGGTAAAGTTGGTTCTGGTAAATCATGGCTAACTAATTTACTTCCCCGTCTGGTTGACCCAACTGGTGGAATTATTGAGCTTGATGGAATAGAGTTGAAAAAGTTCCGACTGGAAGACCTTCGGAAAAATATCGGCTATGTTCCTCAGGAACCGGTTTTATTCAGTGATACGGTTAAGAATAATATAGTTTTTGGTCGCGAGGAAATTTCCGAGGCGGTCATTGAATGGGCTGTAGAATTAGCTCAACTTAAAGATGATATTGAGAATTTCCCCGATGGTCTTGAAACCAAGATTGGTACTCGCGGGATGTCAATATCAGGTGGACAGAAACAGAGATTAGCTCTCGCCAGAGCCTTGGTGGGTAAACCGAATCTTCTGATTCTCGATGATTGCACCTCGGCACTTGATTCAAGTACTGAAACAATTCTTTGGGACAGATTGCATGAAGTATTACCTGACATGACAGCGATACTTATTACACACCGCCCGGATACACTTGAGAGAGCAGATAATATCTTTGTTTTGGAAAATGGTAAAATCATTGAAAGCGGTAAACATCATGTTCTAATGGCAAAGAAAAATTTGTATGCTAAAATTTACAAACGTTATCAGCTTGAAGAATCTGTCAATGGTTAATAAAAAGAGGTCAAGAGTTAAGCTCTTGACCTTTTGTAATTAAGAAACCAATATTTTACTTAAATATAGTCAAACAATCAAAAATTAAATCAGTTTTTTAAAAATCGGTCTTTCCGGAAAAATTGAATTTTTTAAGATGCACCGCAGGTACTGTCATACATCCAAGCGCTGACCACCAACTCGAAACCCTTCCTGTTTCTTTTGATAGCGATTGAGTAGTTTTAAAAGCGGACATCATAGAATCAGTAAAACGTAAATTTTTAATGCCGTTTTTAATTTCTCCATCTTCGACAAGAAATGTCCCATCGCGAGTCATTCCGGTCAAAACGGAATTGCGAGTATCAATAAACCCGTTGATATAATGAAAACGAGTAACTAAAATGCCTTTTTTAACATCGGCAATCATATTTTTCAAAGATTTCTTACCTGGTGCCATATAAATATTCAGTCCACTTGCCCCCTCATGAGCATAATTCGGAGTTACGGCATGTCCGGTAGATTTAGTTTTATCTTTAGCCGCCGCAACAGAATCATAAACAACACCGTTTGCAACACCTTTATCAATAAACATAACTTTCTTTTTAGGAACACCTTCAAAATCAAATGGGAAAGGAACACCGTTGAGTTTGTATCCATCATCATAAATTGATATTTTTCCCGATGTAATCTTTTTCCCAATTTTCCCTGATAAAAATGACATCTGCTGTTGAAATGGCTTGGAACCTAAACCAATATAATTTAACCATTCCAAAATCTCAGCAACAGCCGCCGGTTCTAAAATAACTTCGTATTTCCCAGGTTTTATTTCAATTGGATTCTGAGACCTAAAACATTTCTCTATCGCCCTATTAGCCATATTGTCAAAATCAAGATCGGCTACATTTCGTGATGTATCCGATGCATATCCGGAAGAATCATCAGACATTACCACCATATTAGTAGATGCAAACGTCACCGGTTGATACGCTTTTAACCCATGAGAATTTACAACAGCTATTTCTCCAAAACCGGAAGAAAAAGCACCTGCTAAAGTAAAATTTTTCTCCGATGATTTTCGGATTATCTGTTTAACTTTCATTGCTCTTTGTTTTGGAGTAAAAGACGCAGTATATTCATCAAATGTTAGAACAGTTTTATATTTTTGAGGCTTAGGAAGACCCGGGAAATCCGGCTTCTCCGGTTGTTGCCTTGCAATTTCAAGAGCATTTTCAAGTGTTTGCTTTAGGTCTAACTCACGAATTGAATTGGTCGATGCAACCCCAACTCTCTTATCTTTGACAACTCTAAAATAAATCAAGCTATTTTTAACACTGATATTTTGATGAATATATGAATTTGCAAAACGAGTCAAACAATTCATATCACCAAAATATATTATTTCCGTTTCATCTGCTTTGGACCTTGCCAAAACTTTTTCAAGCTTGCTGAATAGTTTCTTTTCACCAATCATTTTGACACCCCCACTTTAATATTTCTGAATCTTGTTGGAGCAGTTCCATGAGCAACATGGGCAGTTTGCATCGGTTCCCCTTTACCACAATTAGGTATTCCCCAAACCTTCCAGTGCTTCTTATTACAGATAGCATCACAGGAATTCCAAAATTCAGGAGTAATGCCTGTATATAAAGCGTTTTTATACATCTTGCCTAACTTGCCATTTTTAATTTCCCAGGCGGCTTCTACTCCAAATTGAAAATTCAAACGCTTGTCATCAATTGACCAGCTTTTATTTATATCAAAGAAGATACCATTTTTAGTGTCAGCAATTAAATCGTCCAATTCCCAACTACCCGGCTCAAGATTAATATTGGTCATTCTGATAAGCGGGATATTATTCCACCCATCAGCACGCATCGTGCCGTTTGACCGTTGATTAATAATTGGAGCTGTTTCACGACTGGTGAGATATCCGACAAATTTTCCTTTTTTAATAATCGGCGTTCTCTGGGCTTTGACTCCTTCGTCATCATAACCAAAAGAACCCAAAGCCATGGGAATAGTAGCATCGGCTGTAATATTAACAATATCCGAACCATATTTAAGTTTTTTAAATTTATCAATTGTCATAAAAGAACCACCGGCTAAAGAAATCTCAGTTCCCAATACTCTATCCAGCTCTATTGGATGCCCGCAAGATTCATGCACCTGCAAAGCCATTTGCGGTCCGCAAACAATAATAGTCGTTTCAGTATCAGGACAAGGTTCAGCATTTAGAAGTTGTACTGCCTCTTCCCTTATTCGTTCTGCGTTACCGACAAAATCAATCCCTTTTACAAATTCATAACCTGCGGTGCCATAATTACCACCCAATGAGTTGGGGAATGATCTTTTCTGAGCTTCTTTGCCATCATAAGCAACAACTGAACAATCAGCTCCTGATTCAACAATATCCTGAACAATTTCGGCTCCCTCGGTAGAATAAAACATTTTTTTCATTTTATAGAATGTCATGGAAGCTTCACTGCTTTTAACCTTTGGTGAGTCTTTTAAAATATCACAGATTTTCACCATCTGGTTGATTTTTTCATCGGAACTTACCGTAAAAGGATCAATTTTACACGGTGATTTATAATAATCTTTAAAAACTTCCTGATTAGCGAATCTTAATGACTCTTTTTTTGTAATAGCCGATGCTTTGGCAATTTGTATGGCACGATTTGCGGTCTTTATTAATTCAGTTGGCCTTAATGATGCCGATGCGGCAAAACCCCAGGCACCATTTGCAATTACTCTTATGCCGACACCCATATTAATCTGACGGAATGCGGAATCAACTTTTGAATCTGTCACGGAAGTTGATTCTGATTCTTTTCTCTCAAAACGGCAATCAGCATAATCTACATTTCTTGACTTAAGATACTGAATAAGCTCAGAAAGTTTATCTTGCATAAAAAACTCCACTTATATTGGTTTTTCTAAACTAAATTTACTATTCAAAAGTAACGCGGTCAATAAATAGATTTGTTTTTTTCGGTAAATTAGCTAAAATATTACAAAATTGAGGATTTAAGCAACGAAATATAATCAGGTGTTGTGCCACAGCAACCACCAACAATTTGCACTCCAGCATTGACCATCTCTTTAATCGATGAACAAAATATCTCTTTATTCTCAGGATAAATTAAAAGATTATCTGTTTTTTGGGGAATACCAGCATTTGGTCTTATGTTTACTGGCAATTCACTTAAATGACATAAAGTTTTTGCAATATCAATCATAGATTTACTGCTATTGCCACAATTAGAACCTATAATATCAACATTTAGATTTTGCAATTTATTTATCACATCATCAATTAAAAAATTATCATAAGTTTGATAAATTTCATTTTTCTTTCGGAACAATAATGAAATAGAAACAGGCGTACTTTCGAATATCTCTCGTGCCACTCGATAGGCGACTACCGCTTCTTCGAAAAACATCATTGTCTCAATACTTATTAAATCAATCTGTTCTGATTTCACAGATTCAAATTGTATTTGGTAATTTTCTTTGATTTTTTTTAAATTTTCGTCTTTGTTCTCACCAAGGGAAATCCCGGTAGGACCACAGGTAAAAGAAAGATATGCCTTTTCTTGGATAACATTGCGTACAGCTTGCACCCCGTTTTGATTTATCTCTTTAGTATGTTGGGAAAGATTAAATTGTTCAAGCCTTACCGGAGTGGCACCGAATGTATTAGTCTGAATAATTTCCGCTCCAGCATCCAAATAATCGTTGGCAATAATTTCCAAATGCTTCGGGTGTATGATATTTATTTTCTCAACGCAAAGCGATTCTAAAACACCCTCGGGGAATAACATTGTCCCCAAAGCACCATCGGCAAGAATAGTTTCCCCTTTGTGTAATTTATCGAGTAAATGTATCAAAATTAACCTTTGGAATATAAATCAGGTTTTACGTTCTTTTTTCTTAGCGGCTGGGAATAGAACATTATTTAAAATCAATCTATAGCCTGGAGAATTTTTATGAAGCGACAAATCGGTAGGTGGATCATTGACCATATGCTGATAATCTTCGGGGTCATGACCACTTAAAAAAGTAAAAGTTCCCCGACCGAGGTTGCCATGGATATACCGAACTTCGTCAAAATTATCAGGTTGTCCGAGGACCGTTACAAATTTTTTAAGCAATGACTTTCTAAAACCTGTATTCTGCCCCATGAAACCATCGACCGTATTAGTATGACACTGAGTGAGCATCGTCGGAACAGGATCAAGTTTGGCGGCAAAATCAAAGAGAAAGAAAAAATCATTCTTCTGTGAGTTAAATCTGACCAACCTATCCGGATATGTATCAATATCACTATGACGGTATAACATCGGGTCGATAGTAATTTTAAAATTTTCAAATGCGAAAGTTTTTGAGTAATCAAGTTTTCCCTGCGCTCCCGGATCAATCGGGTCACCATCAAATTCACGAGGGCAAACATCAGTTCTCTGAGCCGCCAAAGCTATGTCAATAGTTTCAGGGGCTGAACACATCGAAAACAAAAATCCTCCTCGCCTGACATAGTCGTAAATAGTCAAAGCCACATCCAGTTTCATCTTTGATACTTTACCATACCCCATTTTTCGTGCCATCTCTTCGTTAGTTTTAACATCCGCCTGATACCAGAGCTGGTTTCTAAATGAGGCATAAAATTTCCCATATTGACCGGTGAAATCTTCATGGTGACAGTGAAGCCAGTCATATTCATCCAGACCACCGGTCAGCACGCCTTCATCCCAAATTACATCATATTTTATCTCAGCATAAGTCAGCGCAAGGGTAACCGCATCGTCCCAAGGTTGGCTGGTGGGAGGAGAATAAACAGCAATTGCCGGTGCTTTTTCAAGTTCCACCCGTTCCATATTTTCAACTTCGATACGACTGTATATATCCGCCACCTGCCCTGATGATACCTGTTCATACGAAACGCCCATCAAAAGACATAAATTGACCACAATATCGTTATAATCTACTAAGAAAGATCCGCTCCGATAGTTTAGTAGCCATTCCCCTTTTTGCCCTGTATCGAGTACTTTAAAAATCACTCCGTATGCTTTGAGATGGTCAGTCTGAGTGTCATCCATCGGAATTAACAAAGAAACCGACATAGCTGGTTTGATAATAACTAAAGTAATTATTAAAAATGTCAGAATAAATTTTTTCATAATCCTAATGTAACAATTATTTTAAATATTTCAACTAATGATTGTACAAGGGAATCAGGGATTAGTTGCAGGAGGGTTCTTTTCTGTTAAATTTATTTCTATAATGTCATAAATTGAATGTTCTTCAATTACATTCACTAGTTCATCAATAGTTGAGGTCGAGTAGGTCAAAACCCCTGCGGTTTTGACATTCTTTTTTGCCGAAGATGTTGAAACCCGCCAATGGTTAAAAATGCGCCATAGGCGTGCGGACTGTCGCAACAGGGGTTTCAACCTATTTCCTTATTTTTGAATAAAGAAAGTTTTTATAGCTTCAAATGGTTTTTCTTTCAATTCCATCGCAATAACTTTGTCAAAAGTATTGTCTTTTAGATATTCATTATCTTTTAACAATAATTCGAAAGCATATTCAGCATTATTAGCATCAGCAAAACCTAATACTTGTAAGTTTTCAATATCAGGTTCATTGCTCTCAGATTTTGGCAGTAAAGTATAACCTTCATCTGTGATAAAAATAAAATGCTTCATTAAGCCACCATCCCATTATTAATTATTAATCAGAAATTGTCATTCCTGCCCCTTCCTGTCATTCCTGTGAAAACAGGAATCCAGGTTCTCTTTACAGCTCATCATATAAATCTTTCCATTCAGGATTCATCTTATCAATAAGTTCTAACTTCCAACTTCTTTTCCATTTTTTCATTAGTTTTTCTCTTGTTATAGCTTGAGTTACATCATCATGAATTTCATAATAAACAAGATTGTGGACATTATACTTTTTTGTAAATCCATCAACTAAATTATTCCTGTGTTCATAAACTCTTTTTTGAAGTGAACTGGTGACTCCGATATAAAGAGTTCCCACTCTTTTATTTGCTAATATATAAACATAATATTGTTTCATTTTATTTAACCTGGACCCCTGCTTTCGCAGGGGTGACATATTATCTCTTGATATTATACAATATTAGAGTAGCCTCATCCCAATAAATATCATTCCTGCCCACGTTGTCATTCCTGCTCTTCTTGTCATTCCTGCCCCCTCCTGTCATTCCTGCTCTTCTTGTCATTCCTGCCCCTTCCTGTCATTCCTGCCCCTTCCTGTCATTCCTGCTCTTCTTGTCATTCCTGCTCTTCCTGTCATTCCTGTGAAAA
>JAYEHE010000478.1:0-1650 GCA_034659415.1 Candidatus Zixiibacteriota bacterium
TCGGTATCATTACTTGCAAAAAGTAAAGTTTTGCCAAACTTTTTTCTCTTCTTTTCTATTTCTTTGTTATTATTAAAAAATACAGGTTTACCTTTTCTGCAACTGACACTAATATATTTTTTATAATAACTCTCTGACAAAATATTTTTTATTCCTTTCGGAACTCGTTTGGGTGTTCGTTTGTATTCTGACCATTTATTTATTATTCTGTTTTTTAATTTCTCAATACTTGCATTTAGCGATTTTTCTTGTTTTCTGTATAATTTGTCATTGTAAGTTAAAACAAGTTTCATATCAACTCCCATAACATGTTTTTTACTCGTTATATATTTATATTCTTTGTAAATACTTGTATATTCTTTTAATTCTACATTGCTTAAATCTTGATAATCCGACACTTTAAGACTACCTATCCACTGAATTTTATCAATTAATTTTTCAAAATTATCTTTACTGTTATTTCCTTTATCAATAACAAGCATCATGTTTTCTATTTTAATTACATCTTTTATAATGTGCATTAAGTCTTCAATTGCTTTATTAAATGTTTTTGTATCGTGACTGTTAGCACGATAAAGACTATGAAACAGCGGAACGCCCCATTGTTTATCTACACATAAAGCAAGTCCAGTGTGTTTTAAATTATTTCTTCCGACTTTACTTTTTGTTGATTTGGCAATGAACGAACGCAAAGGTTCTTTGAAAAAAGTAAAAAAATTTGTTGTATCATATAAAAACACGTCTGAAAATAATTCATATTTTTTTTGAATATTTTTTACAAGTTCTTTTTCTATTTTTATGAAAATTTCGTCATCAATACCAGTTTTAAGTTCTTCTGTTATTTCCGGATTTTTCTCTCGCCGGTCATTTAATTCTCTTTCACTAATGACATCATCGGTTGCATACCAAAAACTTTTACTGTTCAGTTTTTTTGGATCAAAATTTAATATTTCTGGTAAAATTGTTTTTTCGGCCCACTTTCCCAATTTTTCCTTACTTGTTGAATTATCAATTCTGTTTATTACGGCGAGCAAAAAATATTTCCAATTTTCAATACCATGTCGTTTTCCTTCAATACAGTTTTTAAAAGTTTCAATTAATCCGATTTCTTTTACAACATTATAAACAGCTCCGACAAGTCCAAATTCTTTATGCCTAATTTGAATTGGTTCCTTTAATGTGCTAAGTTTTTTCTTGATTGATGAAGCACTGCCAAGATAAATATTTTTTGTTCTGACTTTGCTTTTGCCTGAACCTTTGTTTTTACCTGTATCATTCGGATTGATTTTTTCTCTGTAAGTAGATTGCAAATAGTAATAAGTCTTACCATTAATTGTTTTCGGATAAATTTTTTCACTCATATCAAAAATTTTGAATTAACACTACATTTGCAAATATAATACTTTATTTCAATATATTACAAATTATTATATTAACACTACACTAATGGACAAAAACAATCTAATAATCACCTGTTTATTAGATTTTTAAAATTCTGAGCATTTTTTTATAGAAAACTCAAGTTAAAGGAAGTTCAGAGAGGATGGGTAAATAATTTCCGTATGGCAAGTATTTACAATAAACTCAATGAACTAGACGGATGGATACGCAATCGTCTCAGATATTGTATATGGCATCATTGGAAAAAAC
>JAYEHE010000479.1:0-1650 GCA_034659415.1 Candidatus Zixiibacteriota bacterium
GTAATTTCGGAAATAGAAAATAGAGAAGAATTTAATATGCTGGTAGAAGAGGGATATGTTGGTTCAGATGGAGAAAATTGGATAGAAGGATCTCCTAAATGTATAAATGATTTTTCTCTTTGTGATCAATCAGATTTGTTCAAAGTAAATATTAATATAGAAACTAGGGCATCATTGGACCCAGAAACAAAAGATACTATCAGCGGCAAATGCCAAGTGACTGATATTATTGATGTTATGGAGCAAAATGTAGCTGATGCAAATAATTTGTGGAAAGATCTAACAAATAAAGAACAAACTAATTTATATTTACAGCAAATTGCCAAAGGTTTTAATCCGGAAGTAAGCGAGTTGGGTGCATATATGACTATTAGTAATCGTACTAAAGAAGAAGCAGCAGAGGCAGAGAAAAATAAAGAATTTTCTGAACAATTAAGTGGTGGCTTGAGTAGCGTTACTTCTAAAATTACTGATACGATTAAGACTCCCGGTCCATTGCTTGAAAGTGCAATTAATTCTACTTTCAAAACAAGTTTAGATTTACAGAATACATTTACTGGAGAAATTATAGCTGATGCAATTGGCACCTTTACAAGTACTTTATCTAATAAAATGATGGATAAATATTTTGAAGGTTTAGTAGATGAGGAGACAACAAGCGGAGGAGGGAGCAGCAGTTTGGTGGGTAGCTTGCTTGGCGGGGCCAGGTCTGGTATTACTGCAGCAAAACTAATATTTGCTGATCTGAAACAAGTTAATTATTCAGTTGGTGGTAATTTGGATATTTTATCAAGTTTAGCAAGTTGTCCGGATTCAGAAAATCCAACACCCGATACTTGTGTTATTGATTCTAGATTTTCCACTGCAATAGAACAAGAATTAACAGTGCGGGAAGCTATTGACGCCGGACTTTTGGATGGTAATAAATTGTTTGGTTTTGATGTTAACGGAAATCAACCAGAATATTATAATGGATATCCTTATAGAAGTTTGGTAATTTTGAGAAAATATCGTGTAATACCAGTAGGTTGGGAATTAGCTGCGATTTACATGAGAGATTATGCTAGTGGTTTTTATAGTTTGAATATTTTAATAGATGAGTATGATAATGTAGATTCACCATTTTATCATTTGGTTGATCCAAATTGGGTTTTGAAAGCACCATCAGTATATTGTGCAAGAGAAGGTGCTGGAAATAAGATAGAGTTTTCTGATGCTATTAGATCCCAAGATACAAACAAAATTGATGGCATCGATAGTAACGATGCCGCCATACCATTAGTAACAAGAAATTCAAACTATTGTGCTGATGAACAGCTTTGTTTAATAGAGAATGATGATGGCTCTTGTAAGAAATATGGATATTGTATAGAAGAAGAGCCAATTTGGAAATTTACTGGTACGGGATGTGAAGAACAATATAATTCTTGCCAAAGTTTTGGTGAGGATTTAAATTATTTAACTAATAGTTTGGATTATAGTACTTGTAATTCTGAGAATGCCGGATGTCAGTGGTATTGTCAGGATTATGATCTAGCATCTGAAAAATGGCAATGTACTAATCAAACTCCCCCAGCTGGTGGAGATATAATTAGTTTTAATGGAAAAGCAGAGTCTTGTACTGAAAGCGCAGAGGGTTGTAGTGAATTT
>JAYEHE010000480.1:0-1649 GCA_034659415.1 Candidatus Zixiibacteriota bacterium
CGTTTGGTACAATTATCCCGGGAGCTTCGACCAATAATGGCTGCACCATACATCAGTTGTCCCGGTAGGGTACTGTTGGGAGAACAACAGGTTTTATCAAAGAACTCATCTCTCAGTAAAACAATCACTTATGCGACATCGTGTCGCAATAACGGTTTGGCTATGCGTAGTGCGGGTTTCTGAAGCACTTCACTTTCAACCTACACTTATGTTTATTTTATATTCATATTTTCAAATTTACTACTAAACCCCGCATTACGTATGAGCCTTTGTTATATGCTGGCTGTTTCTTCCTGTCAAATCAAATGTTTCAATTTTACTGCAATGTTTCTTAAGCAGTGCGATGGAGCGGGACGGACTGGAAGGCTCTTTTGGTATTTTTGGATTGAGGGCAAGCCTCGTGTGAATGCCAAATGTGCCTGACAGCGAAGGGAAGGTGTTCGGTTGGTTTCTCATTATTTTCCTTTTATCCGTTTTATTTCCTTGTCAAAGTCCGACTCAAAGTCCTCATCTTGTATCACCCTGAATTTTTCAAATTCTTTTGCTGCTAATTTCTTTGCTATTTCAGCCGATATTGAACCTGCATTTTTCAATACTGAATAGTCGTTAAATTGTAAAAAGGCATCCAGTTTCTCAACCCAATCTTTCATACTCATTGGTATTTGTCGTGCTGCCTGGTTCTCTGCATAGTCAAGGTACATGGTTACAATCCGGTTTAGCTCGTCAATTTCCTTTTTGTTTAGGTAGTTTTTTGCAATTGAAATATCCAATTTTAAGACTTTTCCTTTTGGTGAATTTTTCCATGTTGTTAAACCCATGTTTGGCAATTCTGCTTTTGCTCTTGATGAAATAATTTCGGCAGCCGTTTGTCCTGTAATTGCCCAATGCAATTTATTCTGAACCGTTTTATAAAACACTTGTGTTATTTCAGCTTTTGGTTGATAATCAATACTGCATTCCGAATAAATGTCCGTGATTTTCTGGTAGAACCTTCTCTCGCTTGCACGGATTTCTCGTATCCGTTCCAGTAATTCATCAAAGTAATCTTTACCAAAAAGTTTCTTTCCTTGTTTCAATCGCTCATCGTCAAGAACAAAACCTTTGATTATAAACTCCTTTAAGGTTTTTGTAGCCCAAATCCTGAATTGTGTTGCCTGGTGTGAATTTACACGATAGCCAACTGAAATAATTGCATCGAGGTTGTAAAATTCAAGGTTACGTTGCACTTCCCGACCGGCTTCGTTTTGAACTGTTCGGATTTTCCGAACAGTTGCCTCTTTTTCCAGTTCCTCGCTTTTGTAAATGTTTGATAAATGTTCGCTAATGGTTGATTTTACCACTCCAAACAATTCGCCCATTGCCCGCTGGGTAAGCCAAACTGTTTCGTCTTGAAGGAAAACTTCTATTTTAATTTCTCCTTGTGGTGTTGTGTATAATATGATTTCTGAGTTGGTCATAGATATGTTACTTGGTTTTTAGTTTTAAGTAGTCAGAAAAATTCATTGTAAAAACGTTAAATTTATTGTTGAACTAAACCCCGCAAAAGCGGGGTAGCTTTTTAGTGCTACCCCTAAAATACGTATACTACTCATATTATCAATCAAATAACATACATATGAGTAAAAGTACGATTTTCTCAGAAGCCTGCA
>JAYEHE010000481.1:0-1649 GCA_034659415.1 Candidatus Zixiibacteriota bacterium
GTCAAACTAAAAGATGGTTTGATTGAATCGAACGGCAACAAGCTGTAAGATGAAAATTCCTTGTTCGCTCTGTACTATCCCCTTTGAAAAAAAGCGGCAGTTGCTCTCCTAACTGCCGCTTTTGTTTTATATAGAAAGTAATGGAAAATTTTACTTTTCAACTCGCTGTTGTTTTAGCTCATTTGCTTTGTCTATTAAACTTAACAATTCTAAAATATCAGAACTCTCAGAATTGGCGTATAATTTCTTCACAACATCTTTTAAGTCTGCCAAAGTAGCTTCTTTTGCCCAGTAAGACTCTCTGAGAATTTCCGCAAACTCGGCGGCACAAGCTGATAATTTGAAATTTTCAGAAGCATCTTTGAATTCTGAATATGTTATAGATATTGGAACCTCTTTGTTGGTTTCATAAATCTCATTATCAATCGGATCTTTGTATCTTACATGAAGTTTGCCAAGCGGTGCGTTCACTTTGGCGTGGGTTAATTTAATTTCATACAGAGCGGTAACTTCATGACCGGAACCAACCTCTCCACCATCTACATCATCGTTACGAAAATCTTTATCAGCTACATCACGATTCTCATAGCCCAGCAAACGATAATTGCGAACAGTCTTTCCGTCAAATTCCATCTGAATTTTAACATCTCGGGCGATAACCTCAAGAGTACCGGTTAAATTATCCACAAAAATTCTTCTGGCTTCGTTAATGTCGTCAACATAAGCATAGTAGCCGTTTCCTTTGTTACCCAATTTCTCAAGTAGAATATCGTTATAGTTCCCCATTCCGAAACCTACAGACGAAAGTGTAATCCCTTTTTTTGCGTAGGTTTTTATCTGTCGGAGAATATCATCAGCACCGGTACGACCAACATTGGCGACTCCATCGCTACACAAAATTACTCGGTTTATTTTTTCTGAATCAAAATATTTATCAGCCATTTCATAACCGAGCCTGATGCCTTGTTCGGCAAATGTTGAACCACCGGAATGAAGCATCTCAATAGCAGTGATAATTTTTTCTTTATCTTTAATTGATGTAGGCTCAAGTATAACTCTTCCGGTACTGCCATAAACAACAATACCAACATTGTCAGACTCGTTTAATTCATCCACTAAAAGACGCAATGCTTTTTTAACAAGACTGAGACGGTTTTCTCTTGCCATAGAGCCAGAAACATCAACGACAAAAACCAGATTTGCCGCTTTACGGTTTTCAGGGCGAACCTCGCGTCCCTTGATGCCAATTTTCAACAAGTAACTATTTTGTCCGAAATGCGAAGGTGCGGACTCAATGAAAAAATCAAATGTTTTATTCGTTGGTGCATCATAGCCGTAATCGAAGTGATTTATAAACTCTTCGGATCGAATAGCATCTTTTGGCGGCAAATGACCACGCTCAAGATAAGAGCGGGACATAATATAAGATGCATCGTCAACATCAATAGCAAAAGTTGAGAGTGAATCATCTTCTACATCGACAAACGGATTAGTACCGTAATTTTCAAAAAACATAGCATCAAACGGTTCACCGTTGACAATAGCTGTTCCACCATGTGCCGGCGGAAAGCCACCTGTATGGTCATTTTGAGAACAACCTACATAAAATTGTGATACTGTTGTTGGTGCTCTCATTATTTTTTTGTTAG
>JAYEHE010000482.1:0-1648 GCA_034659415.1 Candidatus Zixiibacteriota bacterium
GCAATGACAGAAATTAGATTTTTTCAACAAGCCCGTTTGCGGTGGGATTGTTCTGATTTTTTTTGAAAATAATTGCAATAAAGGTGAAACTCACCCGATTTATTTTTTTCACCCAGAAGTGCTACATGAAGCACTTGCTATTTTTGCATTGAAGTATTTTTGATCTGTTGCATAGTGGCACTTTTTATATTTTTTACCGCTACCACACCAGCAAGGTTCATTACGTCCAAGATTCATAGCAGATTTTGGAGGACGATTAAAAAGTTTGTCAAGAAGACCCATAACCAAATCTTTCTACAGCACACAATAATATTAGCATATTAGATAACTGTCATAAGTAATTATTTCTACATCAGTTTAATATACAATAAATTTTAAAATTTGCAACTGAAAATATGCGTGTAGCAATAAATCGGGTTTTGCCAATAACAAGTTCTACGGCTATTTTTTAAAAAATACGATTATACGAAAGCAACGAGTGCATCTCTATCTTCTTGATTGCCAATTAAATTGTTAGTAAGAGTCTCAATTTCTTTGCTGAGTTTTTCCAGTTCTTTCAGGAAAGAGTTAGTTTCGCTTAATTCAAATTCCGAAGCTAATTCACGATAGTAATTTATACCTTTAACAATATTATTGCGGTACTCTAACAAGTTCTTTTTGGTTTGTTCAATAAAACCCTCAGAACTTTTTTTGATGTCTGAACTTAAAGTGTCAATATAGAGCTTAAGTTCCGTCATGAACATGTGAGGGCGGTCAGTAAAATTATTCAATGAAATACGTCCGTAAATATGGTTGACCATTTCTTCGAGGGTGGCAATTTTATTAAAATGGGAAATTCCAGGTCCAGTGCAGATAGAAGGATTGATATTTTTTTCTATATTGTTCTTTAATAAAACAGCGCTTCCAAGATCAACGCAGATACAAGCTTTTTTCAGGAGATTACTAATTTCATATTTTTTCTTATTACTCTCCATTTGACTTGATTCTATCTGTTTAATTTTTTTTGATTGATACAATCTGGATGCTTTACAGATAGGGACTTTTGTAAATTCTGTATCAGAAACCAAAAATCCTTGAGTGCAGGGACTGCCCGGTTTACCGTTTTCAATTCTTTCTTTTCGTTTGTTCTCGCTGAATGAATTTTTGAGACACCAGAACGGAATGCCAAGCGGGGAGTTATAACTTAGTTCAACATCATTTTCAGTAGCCTTGAGGAGTTTTTGAAGATGTTCTTCGTCAACATTGGTAACTTCGGGGACTAATAGAAAGGGGGTTCCCCATCCGGTACTTTCGCACCCATATTGTTCTCTAAGAAATTCAGCTTCTTTATAAGTCCCAATTCCACCTTGAATAGTTAGTTTGAAATCTAAATCGACAAATTCTTTTTTTCGTGATTCAAGACCGGATTTAAAAGGTTTTTGTAATTTCTCTTTAAGTTCGTTACGCATTTTTTTGAATTCTTCTAAGACAGGACCAATAAGTTCACCTTTGGTACCGAAAGCATGACCACCACAATTAAGCCCCGATTCCAATCTATATTCGGATATCCAAAGCCCCATTTTGGCAAACATTTTACCTTGTATTAATGCTGAGCGATAATCACTTACTTTGAGAATAATTTGTTTTTTGGGAGCAGTATTGTTAGCTG
>JAYEHE010000483.1:0-1647 GCA_034659415.1 Candidatus Zixiibacteriota bacterium
ATCAATATGATTTGAATAAAAATTTAACAACAGAATTTCATTTTAACCCACCTGCCGGCACTTTCGATTATAACCCGAATAAAGCATACTGGATATTTAACACTCTTGAAAATTTAGTTGATTTGAATTACAAAAAAAACATAGGGGAAGTCCGTGAAGTTTGGAAAAAATACGAAGAAAGAGAATATGCCATGCAAGCAGCAATTGAAGAAACAGCCCTTAAACTTTATAAAAAAGACAAAGATTTATGCAGGGAATTTTTGACAGTTTATTCAGCTACTCAAGCTATGGAAGCTGTGGAAATAGCTAAGAAAATGAACAATGAATTAAGGACTAAGCTTTTCGGTTCCTGATAGAACGCTGATGACACGGATTTGGCGGATTTTCGCGGATTTGATTGAACGCTGAGACGCAGAGATGCAGAGATTTTTATTATTTGTGATAATTTGTGTAATTCGTGTCAGCTTTTCTTATCCGTGCAAATCAGCGTTATCAGCGTAATCTGTGTTCTATTTGTTTTATTGTCCGCCTCCGGTCCAACTTCCCATTCGCTGTAAATAAAAATTCATCAACAAAATAAATCTCTTTTGGGACTTCGTGGGGCTTTAAAATCTTTTTCAGGGAGTTGAATAATTTATTGATTTCGGTTTTATTTTTTGCTTTTCCTTCAATCAATAAAATGATTTTCTCACCAAATTTGGTATCCGGCAAGGAAGAAATAAAAAACTTTTCAGAAATTAACTTTTCAATTTTCCTTTCAATATCTTCAGGAAATATTTTTATCCCTCCCGAATTGATCACATTGTCGTATCTGCCTGTAATTATAAATTTATTCTTTCCTGATATTTCTGCTACATCATTTGTTTTCAGTTCTCCGGCAAAAAGAGCAGGTGCTTTAATAACAAGACAATCTCTGTTGTCAATACCAATTTTGATCTCGGGCAGACATTTAAAACTTTTCTCTTTGTTTGCATCATTTAGCTTTCTCATTGCAATATGAGTGATGGTTTCGGTCATTCCGTAAGTTAGATGAGTTTTATTTTTAAGAAGAGAAATTTTTTGTTCAAGATTTTGATGAACAGGACCACCACCAATAATCAGGTTTTTAATATTATTGAGTTTTTTAGTTCCGTCTTTTTCAAGAAAGACATTAAAAACCTGTGCAGGTATCATTGCAGCAAAATCAAATTTTGAATCAATCTTTTGAAGGGGGTTTCCGGCGGGTTCAACAGTGATTAAATCCAGACTGAGAGTAAAGGCTCTAACAACCATCATTTTTCCGGCGATAAATTTTGTGGAAAGACATAATAATGCTTTGTCGCCTTCTTTTAATTTCAGAAATTTCCCGGTCATTATTGCACTCCCAACCATTTTTTCTTTTTCAAGTTTTATGATCTTTGGTTTTCCGGTTGAGCCGGATGTTTTAACTTTTATTGAATTATCATCACCAATCCATTCAAGAATAAAATTATATAATGATATCTCCCAATCTGAAATATTGTCTTTTTTAAGTTCAGAATTGCAAAACTTTTTAAGCTCTTGCTTTTCCAGAAACTTATTATTGATAGTTAGATTTTTTTTCAGTTCAATCATTATTGATTTTTCTTGTAGATATTTTTTTTGCCGCTAATGCGCGAATAAAAAAAT
>JAYEHE010000484.1:0-1640 GCA_034659415.1 Candidatus Zixiibacteriota bacterium
CTTCATCCCGAAGATATTCTTTGGACTTTTTAGCGTTAAAATATTTTGATTACCAGATGCAACCGATTACCGACCTGATTGGGACAGGGAAAAAACAAAAATCTTTTGCCACGGTGTCGGTAGATAAAGCGGTTTATTATGCGGCTGAAGATGCTGATATTACTTTCCGTTTGCGTAAGGTTTTCGATAAACAATTAAAAGAAATAAAATCAGAAAACCTATTTTATGATATAGAAATGCCACTTGTAGAAGTCTTGGCTGATATGGAAGAGACTGGAGTTAAAGTTGATGTCAAATATTTAGATAAACTTTCCAAATCTATGGAAAAACAACTTGAAAAACTTATTTCCGAAATCTATGAAATTGCCGGTGGGGAGTTTAATATTAACTCAACTAAGCAATTGTCTCATATCTTATTTGAAAAATTAAATCTGCCCACTAAAGGCAAAACCGCTAAAAAAACAGGCTATGCCACCGATGTTAAAGTTCTTGAAGAATTAGCTGAAATTCATGAATTGCCCCAATTTATCCTGGAATATAGACAACTTACTAAACTAAAAAATACATACATAGATGCAATTCCTAAATTAGTAAATAAAAAGACACGACGTGTCCACACCTCGTTTAATCAAACAATTGCGGCTACAGGTAGGTTGTCATCGACTGACCCCAATTTGCAGAATATCCCAATTCGCACCGACGAAGGACGTAAAATCAGAAAAGCGTTCATCCCCAAAGATGACCAGCATATTTTACTGGTAGCTGATTATTCTCAGATTGAACTTCGTATTTTAGCCCACTATGCAAAAGATTCTGTTCTGATTAAAGCTTTTAACGAGAAAGAAGATATTCACAATCGTACAGCTGCTGAAGTATTTGGAATTCAGCTTGATGAAGTTACAGACTCAATGAGAAGAGCGGCTAAGACTGCTAATTTTGCTATTATCTACGGAGTTTCAGCTTACGGATTAACCCAGCAGACAGATTTAACTCTTCACGAAGCACGTGATTTTATAAATAAATATTTTGAGCGGTATCCCGGCATTCGTGATTATATGGACAGCATGAAACAATTTGCTCGTGATAACGGCTATGTGGAGACGATGTTTAACCGTCGGCGTTATATCCCTGAGATTAATGACCGCAATAATAATATTCGCCAGTTTGCCGAGCGGATTGCAATCAATACGCCTATACAGGGCACAGCGGCGGATATGATTAAATTAGCGATGATTGAAATTCATAATAAAATTTCAAAACTAAAATCGAAAATGATTATACAGGTGCATGATGAACTTATTTTTGATGTTCATCTTTCCGAACAAAAGCAGATGGAAAAAATAGTTCGGGAGGGGATGGAAAAAGTGGTTGCACTCAAGGTCCCGATTGTAGCTGATATAGGATTTGGTCAAAACTGGCTCGATGCTAAATAGATTTTGAAACTTTTACTTTAAGGTTTGTATAAGATATAAATGCAGGAGGAAATATGAAAAGTTCTATTATTTGTTTAATTGTTTTTTTGATGTCAAATTCTGCCTATGGGTGGGATGCTACCTTTTATGATACTGTTATAACATTTTGGGAGAATGGCAATCTAAAAGAAAAGTATATGGTTGCAGATCATAAAGGTAATGAAAAAG
>JAYEHE010000485.1:0-1637 GCA_034659415.1 Candidatus Zixiibacteriota bacterium
ATGAATAGTCCTCCAATAAATTTACTTCCGAATGCAACTGATAATATTGGTTCTGTTTTTATTACTTTAGAGCCGACAGTTTTGCAAGATGGTACCAATAAAACTAATTTCCCATTGTTTGTTATGGTTGATAGTTTACCCTCAAGTAGATCACAAATTGAATTAGATGAATCATATTTTTCTATGAGAAACTGGACAGGTTCTGTTGATGCCAGCAGAGGTTTCCCAAAAGTTAAAGTTTCGATTGAACGATTCTAATTGAAATAAATTTTATGTTAAGCCCCGTTATTTTTTAAATATCGGGGTTTTTTTATGTAGAAAAAATAGGAAATACCATTCTTGTCTATAAGCTTCTGAATTTTTTTTCAGTAGAATTTCGCTATAGGTGAACTAATATGCTTTAATGGTTCTGTCTCTATTGGCTAAAAACATAAAGAAGCATACTAACACAAATCGCATTCTATTTGTGAGTTGATTCGAGGATTAAAATAATCCAATTTTTACTTGCGAAAATTGATTATTGCCAATATATTCGACCTGATTTTTTAGTATAAAAAAATATAAGTTATTTAACCTTAATATTTTGACGGAGAAGATTTAATGGATGCTGGTTTGATTTCAGCCGTAATTGGAATAGCCGGTTTATTGTTTGCTTTAATTCTTTTTTTCTGGATTAAAAGTAAACCAACTGGTACAGATCTGATGAAAGAAATTTCCGAAACAATCCATGATGGAGCAATGGTTTTTCTTAAACGCGAATACAGTATTCTGGTTATTTTTGTTATAGTCATTTTTGCTCTTTTGTCTTGGAAAATTGAATTAAATACCGGGTTGGCTTTTTTAGGCGGGGCTTTTTGTTCTATGTTAGCCGGTTATTTTGGTATGAATGCGGCTACCAGTGCTAATGTAAGAACTACTGCTGCCGCTAAAGATAGTGGCCAATCGATGGCTTTGTCGATTGCTTTTTCTGGTGGTGCTGTGATGGGAATGGCTGTAGCATCATTAGGTTTGATAGGTGTTGGTATTGTTTATTATTTCTTCGGAAGTGACCCTTCAACTGCATCCACAATAAATGGATTTGCTATGGGCGCTTCATCAATTGCACTTTTTGCTCGTATTGGCGGAGGTATTTTTACCAAAGCGGCTGATGTTGGTGCTGATCTCGTTGGTAAAGTTGAGGCTGGAATTCCGGAAGATGATCCGCGTAACCCAGCTGTTATAGCTGATAACGTTGGTGATAATGTTGGTGATACGGCAGGTATGGGAGCCGACCTTTTTGAATCTTATGTAGGTTCGGTTATTGCTACAATGGCTATTGCCGCTACTATTTCATCAGGAGCATTATCAGACTTAATTATGGTTAATCGTGCCGGTTATATGCAGTTGCCATTGATGATTGTAGCTTTCGGTGCTTTGGCGTCAATGTTGGGAGTACTATCGGTTAGATTATTTTCAGCGATGAATCCAGCCGCAGCGTTACGACTTGTGACTTATGTCGGAGCGGCAGTTATGTTAGTTGCGGCATATTTTATAATTGATTGGTTAAAAGTTGATCAAAAAGTTTTTTGGGCTATTTTGGGTGGTAATGTAGCTGGTATCATTTTGGGTCTTTTAACAGAATATTATACTGCCGCTAG
>JAYEHE010000486.1:0-1636 GCA_034659415.1 Candidatus Zixiibacteriota bacterium
GAGTTGTCACAATGGCAAGTACGAGCTGCGAATGTCCTCCGGAATAATATTGTGTATCTCGTGAAGCAGTATAACCAACGGAACCCCAACCTTCATAAAGCATATAAAGCTTATCATTCCAGGAAATTGTTTCGCCCCACCAAATAGCGCCCTGATCCCAACTTGCTTCTTCACCTCGCAAAAAAAGAGGTTTACAATTTATAACTTTTGTCCAATTTGTCAGATCGTCAGAATAAGCGGAATGAAATCTTTTTTGATAATCATACGTCCAGCCAGCCTGATAAATCATCCACCATTTATCACCAAGTTTAAAAACACGGGCGCCACCTACATTTCCACTATCCCATCCGATAACGCTTGGCGAAACACAGAGATAAGTTTCCGCATTCGAAAGATTTTCCGGATTTGCAGTAACTTTCACGCGGATTCTCATTTTGTCCGTTCCGTTTTGAGTATCAATATAATAAATATAATATTTGCCATCGTGATAAACCGCGCTGCCAGGACCAACATATCGAATCAACGGATTATTCGATGATTTAGTAAAAGAATAACCTCCATCAGTAGATTTAGCAACACATACGTTCGCATCATAACTTGTATCTCTTCCAAAATAATAAATGTAAATGTCGCCGTTTGGTGCTGCAACTGCACAAGTGTCAAGAACATCGTAATCGTCATACCATTCGCTCCCGCCAATTACGACTCCATGGTCTGTCCACGGTCCACCGTTGGAAGTAATTTCCCACGATCCTTCAGGGTCAAAAGTAGAAGCAGGCTGTGTCCAAAGCCCTATTTTAAGATTAGTATGCGGATTGACTAAGGGAGTTCCTCGAAAATATAAATAAATTTTTTCTATACCGTCATTCGGATCAGTATATTTAAGAAAACTCGCGTTGGCAGCATGAAGTGACCGCCAAGCCGGAACAAAGCTGTCAGCATAAATAGCCAGGCCTTCTTCACCTGGACCGAGGGAACCGAATCTCTTAAAAAGCATTTTTTCTTCACAAGGAATTCCACCGGTATCAGTAAATTGATTAGTCCAGAAATTTACATGACTCTCTTCCGCAAAGACACCAAAATGCCCGCCGCACAAATCAGCATTCAAATTTAATAATACTGAGCCGTCAAACAGAACAGTAAATTGACTATTACTTTTATGAACAAAAAGATTATGCCATTGAGTTAAATCAATAGCAGGATATTGAGCTGATTGTGCCATTGAGATAACACTGCCGTCTTTTCTGGCAATTGCATAAACATATTTCCCTGTAATATCAATTCCGGCAGTAAAGGAATTTTGTTCGTAAGAATCAAACAAAGAACTGAAGATTCCAAAGCGAGGGTCAGTACTTCCCTGTGTACCAAAAATTTGCATACGAACTGTATAGGAATAATTATCTCCCATTTGTTCATAACAAGTTTGCCTCCTGAAAGTAGTGTCGGCTGTATTATCAGTCCAAAGCCAGGCACCATTGCCTGAATCAAAAACATCCCAGGTTCCACCGCCAACATTGTACCAATTTGAACCGAGTGGGTTCGGTGACCAATCTTCAACAAAAGTTTTGCCTGAAGCGATCATGGAAGTTATAACTATCGCCGATGTTATCAATATTAAATATTTTTTCATGTCAAA
>JAYEHE010000487.1:0-25041 GCA_034659415.1 Candidatus Zixiibacteriota bacterium
AATATCCCAGCAAATATATCCTGTAAATTCATCTCCCCTACGGGTAGTTAATGTACCGTAAAGCCTTTCGCCAAAATTCGATTTATAATTATCATCACTATCCATAAACTCAATATAATCTATATCATCCCAAACCAATTCTATTTCGCCTTCGTTTTCATCTTCAATCACAATCTCTCTGACATTGGAACCGATATCGGTAGAACTATTATAGATTTCAACTTCGTTTCCATTTTTCAAAGTTAATAACGCATCATCATCATTGATTACTTTCAAAGTTTTAATATGACCAAACTTAATCCCTGACTGTGCCGATGAAGACCACCTCACAGATGAACGACCGGTACTAATGCTTATGCCAAACAATTCAATAGTTGCATCCCTATCTCTATTTCTGCTGTATTTTTTTCTGCTGCTTTTTTTATGTTTATCCAAATTTTTGTTACCGTCTAAAATATCAATCCAATTTCCTTCGTTCTTATCCCATCTGATAGGACCTTGAAATTCATCACCATCGACAGTAACAATTTTTCCGTAAATTCTGCCACTGTCAGCAAAGACAAAAGTTGATATTACCAACAGACCTATTAAGGTAAGTAAAAGCATTTTGACCAGTTTCATAAATCCTCCATATTATAAAATCCTTTTTTTCTTGCTTTAAACTACGAATATGGAATGAAAAAGTTACTTTTTATATCAATTTTTTATTGAGAAATCACTCAAATTACTTGATAAGAACCATTTTTTTGACTGATTGATTGTAATCGGTTCTAATTTTGTAGAAATATATGCCACTTGGAACTTGAAACCCTGAATTATTAGAGCTTTGCCAGTTTATTGAATAGCTTCCAATCTTTAATATTTCATCTACCAAAGTTATAACTTCTTGACCCAAAATGTTGTAAATTGATAAATTCACATGCGTTAATTTGGGTATTTCAAATTTTATCGACGTTTCACTATTAAATGGATTTGGATAATTTTGACATAGCTTAAATTGCGAAGGTAAATCACCATTTATGACATCATCAATATCTGTAGGAATATTACTTTTTATACCACCCGGTATAACATCAAGCTGTATTGAATAACCGAGTTCATCAATTAGGTATGCGGAATCATTTGCTACCTCAGAACTAATCAATGAAATTCCTGTAAACTCAAATGAACTAAAATAAATCTGACATAATTGACTGTTGGTTGACAGAAATACAGAGTCGTTATTATTTGATAATAAATCAATGGCAACTGCATTTGTCATATTATTAATATTATAGTTAATAAATGAAAATGATGGCAACTCAGTCGATTTTATTACGCTATCTATCTGCACCTTATCCGGTTCAAAATTTAACGGTAAATGAATATGCTTAAAATCATGGTTCACTTCCATGTTTATATTTATATATCCGGAAAGACCGGGTTGAATCTCAACTGTTTCAATAATAACCGTATCACGCACCCTCGGATCATGATTAACATTTAACACAAATGGAACTGTATAGGGAGAGTTTATTGCATTATCATCTTTAATTCGAATAATATCGGAATAACTTCTAACCGGCAGATTATTATCCAAATGAATCCAAAGCGTATCATCGTCAGAACCGGACATTGGATTTAATTCGATATAACTGACATTTGAAATAGCTGACCAAGCCAAATCACCTATTCCATTATTACCAACGACAAGAAAAGTATCTAATACTTCCGAAGAATCTACCGTAAGATTAAATTCATTGGGAAATATTGAAATTTGTGGTTGTTGGTGGAAATGATATGTAAATGGTATCATGTAAGGAGAATTAACAGCAGTAGCATCTCTGATTTCAATAAAAGCAATATAAACTCCATACTGCAAAGAAGGATCATTGATTGAAATATACAAAGAGTCATTTTCAAAATTCCCGGATTGAACAATATCAATCCATGATTCATTCTCGGTTGCTGTCCAATTCAGATTGCCGTAGCCAAGGTTTTGAATGACAGTAAATGAATCAAAAAATGAATTTGTGGTCGAGTATATATAAAAAGAATCGGGGGTAGCTTCTATCTTCCCTACTTCAATCCAATCAATAACAACCGGTATCAAAACTGAATCATTAACTGAGGCAGTGTCGATAACCCTTATAAATGTTCGATTTAATCCTGATATTAGATTTAACGAATCAATATTTAAATTTATAGTTGCATCATCCGAACCTTGATTTCTATTCAGATATAACCAAGAATCATCAGTAACAGCAACCCAATTCAATTGTCCATTACCGGTATTACTTATCTCAAAACTTAAATTAGGCATATTATGGTTTATTATTTGGGCATAAATCGAATCAGGATTAACTGAAATAATCGGATGATTGGGAAGCACTTCCATTTCGACATAAATAATCTGAGGTGATTCCCCCGCTCCGGGAGCATTGATAATTATTGAACCGGCATATAAACCAGAATCAAGCCCTAAATGTTCTACGGAAATTTGTACTGTCGAAGGTGCTGTAGCAGAATTTTCAGAAATTGTAATCCAGCTTGAATCTATTTGTGAAGTCCAATTTATTTCTCCGCTTCCAATATTGGAGATATCCACAGTAGCAATATTATTAGAAGCTACACCATGAACAGTTGTAAAGAATAAAGAATCTTCTGACAGATGCAATACTGGCGAAGTAACATCGAGTTCAACCAATATTACCGAAGAAGAATCATTGTTGAGAGTATCAACCATTGTCAAAATAGTTTGATATTTCCCAAAAGGCAAAGTATCCGAATTCACAGACAAAAAAATTGTATCAGGGGTTTGTCCCTGAACCGGAAAAACATTTAACCAATCTGCTTCGCCCTCGATTGTAAAGCCAAGATTATTATATCCACCATGATTTATTTCAACTGCTACCTGATGAGGTAACGGACCGCCAACCGGCATTTGAAATTGTATATTTTCCGGCGATGCAATTAAATTCGGGTCATTATATTTTGTAACCGAAGCATAGATATCGAAATCTCCATTCCGATTATCAGTCCACACTATGTATCTGAAAATTCCATCTAATGCTACGTCTGGATCAAATTGAGTGCTATCCCCAAATGAGTTGGCTTGGAAATTTTCCTCTTGCACAATACCGTCAACATCAATCATCTGCCCAGTTATATCCCAAGACGAGACGGTTGAATCTGACCAAATAATCGCCACATTCCCCATTCTGTCCGAAGCAATAGTTGGTTCTTTTTGAGCTAAATAACTGCCATCGTTATTGAGCAGGGTTTCTTCTGTTAAAGCTATTAATGAAGTGTCATATTTTCTGGAATATATATCAGGATTATCAGGATAATCCCCATTACGCCAATCTGTCCAAACAACTGTAAAATTACCAGAGCCATCGGTAGCAACATCAGGAAATGTTTGCCTAAAACCTAAGGTGTCCTCGTTTACTAATAGATTCCCACCTATTTTAACCGCAAATTCATCATAACACTGCACATAGACATCTTCGTTATCATTTCTGTTATCATACCATGTTACCACAAACCACCCAGATGGTGCCATCGATACTTTAGGAGCATGTTGCTGAGCGAAAACACTATCATCATTGATATAAAAGTTACTACCTATAAGAGTGCCATCATAGTTAAAACGTTGTCCTATTATGTCCCAGTTATTATTTCGATAATCTGCCCAAACAGCAACTCCATCTCCTGTATTTGAGAATGATATGGAGGGAGCTTCTTTTATTGACTCTTGTTGTATATCTGTCAAGCTAATATTAGAACCGGAAAAATTGACCGATGAATCAAAGCCTTGAAAATAGATATTAGGGCTTACAGGATATGTTCCATCACGATAATCAAGCCAAGTTAAAGAATAACGACCAAATAAATCAATCCCAATGTCCGGATTAGTTTGATAACTGCTCGAGTTATCATCATTTATCCGAATATTATTACCAATCGGATTGGCATCGGAATTAAATTTTTGCATATAGATATCAGCATTGCCATCTCTGCGATCAACCCAACTGATTATAAAACTTCTATCACCACTTACAGCTACTTTAGGATTATTTTGGACAGTTACAGTATTATCATTATTAACCCTATAGTCGTCCAATTTAATTAAGGTGGAGCCTTCGCTAACTTGTGCAATTGCATTAGCAGTTAAAAGGAATGTGATAATTATTCCGGCTAATATGTAAAATTTAATCGTATTCACCGGAATATATACAGGCAAAAAAAATGCCCGTAATCAAAAATTACAGGCAAATTTTACACATAGAAAAGTGTTTATAATCAACAACTTATGAAATTATTTTTTGATTATAAAAAGCCACCTTTCTGAATTTAAAAACTAAGGGAAAAAAGTTCCAAAATGATAGAACTTTAATTCCCGATTAGTTTAAACTTTTTTCTTTTTGTGACGGTTGGCACGTCTGCGTTTTTTACGCTTATGAGTTTTAATCTTTTGACGTTTCCGTTTTTTACCGCTCGGCATTCAACCTCCAGTTACAGTTAGATAGCCAACTTTGTAATCATATTTTTAAATTCGTTGGACGGTTTAAAGACAGGTACTTTCCTATCCGGAACCGGTACAACTTCTCCAGTACGAGGATTCCGAGCCTTGCGAGCTTTACGCAGTTTAACTTTAAAAGTACCAAACCCTCGTATTTCGATATTATGACCGCTCTCCAACGATTTTTTAACAGTGTCAAGGAATGAATCCACAACAACTGCAACATCGGTACGGGTGAGGCCTGTTTTCTCGGCGACTTTTTCAACCAAATCAGCTTTCGTCACGATTACCTCTCCTGGCTATATATTTATTATTCTACTTTCTAATTCCTATCAAACAAAAGATACCCGTCTGTCAATTCAGGTAACCCTTTGTGAATTGTAATGATACAGCATTATTTAAAATTTGCAAAGTAAAATTTTAAATAAAATTCAAATAATTATTGAAATAAATACATAAGTTTCGGACCAACTGCGTTATTTTCAAATTTCGAGTCTATATTTTGCAGAATATTCTCCATTAAATCAAATAAACCAACTTTTTTCCTCTTAAATGGCCGTATTACTTTAGGTTCGCCCTCTATTTCTGCTAATTCAGCCGCAAGTTCCACAGCTTCGGTCAAACCGCCCAGAGTATCTACAAGTCCAAGATTATAAGCTTGAAGACCGGTAAATATCGAGCCATCAGCCAATGGGTATATCTCTTCAGGGTCCATGCCTCTTCCCTCGGCAACAGCGGCAATAAATTGCTCATAACTATCCATTACCACGGACCTAAGCATAAGCTCTTCTTTTTTCGTCATATCCCGAGAGTAACTGCCAACATCTTTAAGCTCACCCGATTTAATTGTTTCGGTTCCAACTCCAATTTTGCCCATAAGTTCTTTATAAGTATGAAATTGAAAAATAACGCCAATCGAACCAGTTATCGTACCCGGATTAGCAATAATCCTGTCTGTGGCACAAGCAATATAATATCCACCCGATGCTGAGACAGAAGCCATAGCGGCAACTATCGGTTTTTCTTCACGTACTCGTCTCACAGCATCATATATCTCTTGGGAAATAGCAACGCCGCCGCCGGGAGTATTAAGATGAATTATAATAGCTTTAATAGAATTATTGTCAGCCCACTTATCAATTTGTTTAATTATCGGTCGCCCTGTTTGTTCATCAATAACCCCGTTAAGTTCAATCACGCCCACAGATGAATCACCAAAACCGCCAATGTCATATTCTCCATCTCCAAAAAACATTCCGAGAAAAGTAATTCCCATAAAGCCAAGAGCTATAGTAAAGCCAACCGCTATTACTACGCCAACAATAACATCCCTTTTTTTGGCCATATCACCTTCTTATTTTATTTCGTATATATTTTTAAATTTGCACCAATTGCTAATTGGTCAGGATTTGTTAGCCCGTTATTTGCCATAATGCGAGTAATAGACGTTTGATATCTTCTGGCTATCCTGCTGAGTGATTCGCCTCTTCTTACCTTATGAACAACATAACCAGAATTTGAATTTGAATTTACTACCAGTTGTTGCCCTGGATATATTCTGCTTGACCGTCCCAATCCGTTCAATCTTCTGATTTTTCCAGTAGTAGTGCCATATTTGCGAGCAATATCCCACAACGTATCGCCGGAGCGGACAGTGTAGTTTGAAGATTTACTTTCCTTACTATTCGATTTGCTCTTCAATGGTGTGGAGGCATAAACTTTCTTAGAATTTGCATAGCTCTTGTTTTTCAAATTCTTGGCACTTGCAGGAATCTTTAATTTTTGCCCGACATAAATTCTTGAGCCGCGTTCGATATAATTATTTCTTCGAAGTTCACTTACCGATGTTCCAAAAGCTCTGGCAATATCCCACATCGTATCACCGGAACGAACCACATACATAGATTTATTAGCTTCATAATCATCATAATTTTTTTTATTGCGATTGGACTTGTTATAGTCTCTATCAAGAGGGACCGGAACAATTATTTCTTTACCGGCATAAATTCTTGAACGTCTTTTTAAGTTGTTGGCTTCAAAAATCGCATATTGAGAAACTCCGTATCTTGCCGCAATAGTACTAACTGTCTCCCCTCTTCTGATTTTATGCCTTACCCAGCTTGTTTCCTGAGGCGAAGGCATCTTGTCATAAGAGGCATAAAACTTTTCTTTTTCCCCCTTGGGCACTTTAAGAACATATTTTTTTGTATTAGGCGGCGTATAGTTTCTTAGTAGTTCTGGGTTTAGTTTTTTAAGCTCTTTTTTTGAACAACCAAGTTCTTTAGCTACATCTTTCAAATCCAAACAACGAGTAATAACGACTTCGTCCCATACAATTTCCGACTCAAATTCGATATTTGTAAAACCGTATTTTTCTGGTTCTTTGGCAATAATCGTAGCCGCCATAATCAATGGCACATAATCCATTGTTTGTCTTTTTAATCTCATTTTCCAGAAATCGATTGTTTTCTGTCTTTTAATAGTTCCCCTCACTCGACCTGGACCACCATTATATGCCGCCATTGCAAGCTCCCATGAACCAAACTGATTATACAAATCCTTAAGAAAACGACAAGCGGCATCAGTGGATTTTATAGGGTCTTTTCGTTCATCAATCCACCAGCTTCTTTTTAACCCATATATTTTACCAGTTGAAGAGATAAACTGCCATAGCCCCATCGCCCTTGCCCATGAATAGGCATTGGTATTATAACCTGACTCTACTAATGACAAATAGATTAAATCTTCAGGCAAGCCATGCTTACGTATAGTTCCTAACATCAGATTTTTATACTTTTGAGATCTACGTAAATATTTATAAAAGGCATCTTTGGCAACTGTCTGAAAATATACGATTGATTTCTTGACTCTATCATTCATTACGATAGGTAAATCGTAAGATATTTTCTTAACCTCACCACCAAATACCTGCATAGTATCAACATTAAAACGGTTTGCCATATCTCCAAAGCGTTCGACTAAGACCGATATTGAGACATCATCAGTCAATGTTCCCAATGACCTCAAAGTTACTCTATAATCTGCAACAATATTATCTAATAAAGCAGTATATTTAACTGCTTCCGGAGTCAATGAGGAATCGGCTTCAATATCAAGATTAGCTAAAATACTTAAAGATTTTTCAAAATAATACTGTGCCTCTTCCCAGCTTGCTTCCCTATTAGCTAAAACACCCATCGCATGGTACTCTTCAGCCAATTCAAATTGACGCCAAATAAAATCATCAACTGCCGAAGCTGAGTCATCAAGGTCATTTGTGATTTGATATGTTTCAATAGGGAAGTGAGAGGGTGGATCTTTTATTTCAGCTTCAGATTTTTCAGGTGGATTTTCTTCAACCTTGCTTTCTACGGAATAAACTTTTTCTTCTTGTTTTTTATCTTTCGTATCCGCAGAAACAGTTTCAGTTGATACTGGTTTAGTCTCTGTTTCTTTCGTTGTCGGTTCACTAATTTCACCAGTCTCACTGGTTATTTCTTTAGGATTATTACTATAAATACCGGGGTGGGATAATTTTTTGCCACCAGCACATGCAGTTAAGCACATTGCAAGAACTATAATCAAAAAGCTATTTAATAATTTATTCATCTAATCCAAATACTCCTTCAATTTTTTGTTAACTATATATAACAAATTATCGGCTATGAAGTTTAGTCTCTTTATAAAAAAATCTTCCTCTTTATTCAACTAATAAATCAAGTAAATCAGCCCTATTTTCATAAAATGAAATATCGCCCTGTTTTTTGAACCATGTAATCTGTCTTTTGGCATACCTACGACTATTTTGTTTTATCAAACTTATTGCCTCTTCCAAAGAAAGCATACCATCAAAATGATTAATTATTTCGTTATAGCCGATCACATTTGAAATTTTAATCGCATTTATATATCCTTTTGAAATTAAATTTTTAATTTCATTCAAAAGTCCCATTTCAATCATTTTGTCAACTCGGTCATTTATAGCATTATACAAATCTACTCGGTTTGGAGCCAGGCAAAAATATCTAAAATTGTATTTACTTTTGCGATAAACACCGGTAGCGGCAATTTCGGATTTAGATTTCCCAGTAGTATAAAATATTTCAAGTGCACGCAGAACTTTCACTTTATTATTCGGATGTATTTTGTGAGCCTCTAAGGGATCAATATTCATAAGTTTTTTATGCATTTTTTCAGGACCAAGCAATTCCATTTCTTTTTCAAGTTTTTCTTTTATTTCAAATTCAGTTTCGCAAATTTCAACTACTCCATCTGTCAACGCCCTCAAATAAAATCCAGTTCCGCCGACAAACAACGGTATATTATTATCATTTAAAATATTTTCAATAGCTTTGTTAGCATCATCTATAAATCTGAAAGCTGAATATTTTCCCCCCGGTTCAATAATGTCAATCAAGTGTGTTTTTACCAGATTCTGTTCTTCTTTGGTTGGCTTGGCTGTTCCAATATTTAGATATTTAATCATTTGTCTTGAGTCTGCATTGATAATTTCAATTGGTAATGACTTAGCTAATTCAAGTGCGACTGTTGATTTCCCAGAGCCTGTTGGACCACAAATAATATTTATTGTTATATTTTCAGATTCGCCCAAATTGTTTATCCAAATCTTTGCGAGTTATCTTAATAAAGGTAGGCCGACCATGAGGACAAGAGTACATATTATCACATTTAAAAAGCTGTTGCAAAAGATATTCCGCTTCCTGATCACTCAATCTATCCCCTGCCATAACAGCCGCCCGACAGGCAATTGTTTGAGCCATTGCTTTTTTTAAATCAATACCTGTTTTCGTTAAAGATGCTATATCATCAATCACTTTCAAAAATATTTTCTGAGGTGATTTTTTGGATAATATTGCTGGAACCGCCTCAATTCTAACCATCCGCCCGCCAAATCCGGAGACAGTAAAACCAAAAGAATTTAACTGTGTTTCTGCTTCTTCAAACACCGCCAATTGTTCCGGGCTTAATTCAAATTGTTCAGGAAAAAGAAGCTGTTGGCTATTTATAGCCGACTTTTCTATAAGTTCTAAAGTTTCTTCATACAGTACTCGCTCATGAGCCGTATGCTGATCAATAATAAATAGATTAGAACCGGCTTGGATAAGTAGATACAATTCAGAAAACCTTCCCAATATTTTAAATCCATCCCGTGGACCAGAATCAATTTCCGTTTTTTTAGATTGGGTAGAATCTATAATTTCTCCAGTATTTTTATCAACCTGAATTGTATCTTTATAATTATCAAAATCTTTGGTAACATTATCGGATGGCGGTTGGTGTAAATCAGACAGAAATTTTTTGTCTTGAATCGGCTGGGATGTTATTCCCGGAATTCTAACTTGATAATTATTAGCCTGAGATTGATAGGATTGGGAATGATTAGTAGAATTAGTTTCAGAATAAGGTGATGCTGTCTTAAACAAAGGTATTATATCATCCTTTTTCAAAGATTCTTTGACTGCCCGATATACTATATCATGAATTTCCCGCTCATGCGACAAACGAACCTCGATTTTAGTCGGGTGAACATTAACGTCAACCTCTAAAGGATCAACACTCAACAATAGAGTACCTACTGGGAAACGACCTTTCGGTAACAGCTCTCCAAATCCGGCTGATACAGCATGAAATATAGTTGGTGATTGAATAAACCTGTCATTTATAAATAAATAAAAACCGTTACGATTTCGCTGAGCGGATTCTGGAAAACCTAAATATCCAAAAATATTAACCAAAGGATTTTCAGATTTCACTTCGACAAATTTTTCATGGGGAGCAATTATTGATTTAACTCGGTCTTCAAGAGTTTGCTTGCTTGGCAAAGAAAACATTTTTCTATTGTTAATTATATAATTGAATCCAACATTATATCGCCCAAGTGCCATAGCCGTAGCGGTTCTTGAAATATGCCTTGATTCAGTAGCTTCTGATTTCATGAATTTTCTTCGAGCAGGAGTGTTGAAAAATAAATTTTCCACTTCAATCGTTGTCCCTGGCTGAGCTGAAATTGGTTGTAAAGATTGAAGGACCCCACCCTCATAGATTATTTCAAATCCTGATGAAGCGTTGTAAGTTCTCGATACCATTCTAAGGCGAGAGACGGAGGCAATCGAAGGCAAAGCTTCCCCTCTAAAACCATAAGTAACTAAACTCTCAAGGTCATTAAAATTAGCAATTTTAGAAGTTGCGTGTCTTGAAAATGCAACCTCTATCTGCTCTTCATCTATTCCACAACCATCATCAACAATCTTAATAAGTTTGCTTCCTGATTTTTCAATTAAAATGTCAATTTTGTTAGCTCCGGCATCAATTGAATTTTCGACAAGTTCCTTTACAACCGAAGCTGGCCGGTCAACTACTTCACCGGCAGCAATTTTATTGATTACCTGTTTTGGTAAAGGACGAATCCACCGTTTATTTTTTTTTGAATTTTTACTCATAATAATTTTTCTTTTAATTTACGAAGAAGGTTCAGTGCTTCTATTGGCGTCATGTTATCAATGTCAGATTCGTTGATAATTTTTTCAACTTCGGACGGAGTTGGGTCAAACAACGAAGGTTGGATTTTTTCTTTATAGATGCCTTTTCCTAACTCACTTTGATTAAATTTTCCGGACTCCAGAAGTTTTAAAACCTGTTTAGCTCTATTGATTGAACTTCTTGGAAGACCCGCTAAACGAGCAACTTCGATACCATAAGAATCATCACATCCGCCGGGGATAATTTGATGAAGAAAGATCACTTTATCTTCCCATTTTTTCACCGCTACCTGAAAATTCTTCACAGAATTATAGATTTCAGACATACCCGTTAATTCATGATAATGAGTAGCGAAAATTGTGCGAGTTGAAATCTCTTCTACAATGTATTCCACTACTGCCCAAGCAATAGAAAGGCCATCGAAAGTAGAAGTGCCGCGTCCTACTTCATCAAGCAGTACCAAAGATTTTTCTGTTGCGTTATGCATAATATTTGCGGTTTCTACCATCTCCACCAAAAAAGTTGATTGACCTCTGGCGAGGTTGTCAAGTGCTCCTACTCGAGTGAAAACCCTATCAGTCAAGCCTATCTCTGCTTTATCCGCCGGGACGTAAGAACCAATCTGAGCCAAAATAACAATCAAGCCTATCTGTCTTAAATAAGTAGATTTACCTGACATATTAGGTCCGGTTAAAATATGAATATAATCATTTTCGTTTCCAAAATTAATATCATTTGCGACAAATGAACCGAAAGGCAATACAGATTCTATTACCGGATGACGACCATTAGTTATTTTCAACCTGTTATCTTCATATAATTCAGGACGGGAATATTTTTTTTCCATCGCTAACTCTGCCAACGAGGCAGTTAAATCAATCTCTGCTAAGAGATAAGCTATATTTAGAAATGTCGCTATATAAGAATTAAGAAATTGAAGAAGTTTTTGATACAGATCTGCTTCTAACTTAAAAATTTTCTCTTCAGCAGAGAAAATCAGTTCTTCTTTTTCTTTTAACTCAGGAGTTATAAATCTTTCAGCATTTACAAGTGTTTGCTTTCTGATATATTCATCTGGTGCATTTGATGCGTTAGCTTTACTGATTTCCAGATAATATCCAAATACTTTATTGAAACCTACTTTTAAAGTATTGATTCCTGTGCGTTCTTTTTCTTTCTGCTGTAAAGAGCTGATATATAAACGGGCATCTTTGATGGAATCATTCAACTCATCTAATTCCGTTGAATAACCTTTTTGAAATATATTACCTTTATTTGCAACCAAAGGTGGTTCTTCTGTGAGTGCATCAGATATTTTGCTTATTATTTCATCAGTGTCGTCAATCCCATCTCTCAACCGACTTAGATGAGGACTGTGTGCATCTTGTAATATAGTTTTTATCTCTTTAGAAATGACAAGTGAATCTTTTAATGCCAACATCTGTCTTGGATTTAATTTGCCAATCCCCATACGTCCGGCAAGTTTTTCAATATCTGGAAGTTTTTTGGTTATTTCCCTGATATCCATCCTGAGCGATTGGTTACTAACAAATTCTGTAACACCGGTTAATCTTCGTTCAATTCTTACTTTGGAAACAAAGGGATGAAGTATTGCATTTTTTAATAATCTTGAACCACCGGCGGTACGACAACGATTTACAACAGAGAACAATGAGTTTTCTTCGGTAGAAGTTGCTACATTTTTTATAAGCTCCAAATTACGAACAGTTGAGTAATCCATAGTCATTTGTTCGCCACTGTTAAATTTGGATATTTTATTTATATGGTCAATCTTGTCTCTGTGATTTTCTTTTAAATATCTTAAAATAGCACCAGCCGCAGTTATTGCCAATCGGTTATCTCTAAGACCAAAACCATCCAGCGTTGATGTTCCAAATTTCTGATTTAATTCTCTATTTGCTGTTTGGTAATCAAAATTCCATTCTTCAAAAGGAGTAAGATTTTGCAATCCGTTAAAACTATAATCTTCAGAAATATTATCAGATTTTTCACCAATTGAAGGATATAGAATTTCTGATGCTTCCATAACTTTTAATCGTTCTGATATTTCGTTCAAATTACCTTCGTCCACAATAAATGAGCCAGTTGAAATATCAAGAGCCGCCATCCCGATTTTGTTATTATTATTTTTATAAATCGATGCCAAGCATAGCTGGTTATTATCCATCTCAGGAGAATCTATTGTAGCCGTCCCCGGAGTTAAGATTTCTACTATTTCTCTTTTGACTAACCCTTTTACTGTTTTAGGGTCTTCAACCTGCTCAACGACAACAACCTTTTCTCCATGATTAAGCAACTTAGCCAAATATTTGTCACTTGCGTGATATGGAACTCCTGCTAAAGGTATTCTTTCAGAATTACCATGCGAACGAGACGTAAGAGCAATCCCAAGAATAGGAGCGGCTTTAATCGCATCATCACCAAACATCTCATAAAAATCTCCCATTCGGAAAAAAAGAATTTTATCCGGATGTTGTTCTTTTACATCATAAAACTGTTTCATAAGAGGTGTAAGATGTGAAGAGTTTTTTTGAGAATTAGTCATCGAGCTACAACTTGATATACATCATTATGGTTTATTTCAAGCTGATTCTTGAAAAGTGAAGCCTCAGCATATGTTTTAAATTTGCCTACATATACGGCATGGTATTTTTTGTCTGAAACTCTCTTATCCTTGATTTCAACTTTTTTATTATATGCTTCGAAAATATTTTTCTGTTTTTTTGCATTTCCTTTTTTCGAGAATACTCCAACTTGAACAGAATAGTAAGTACCGGTTATTTCATCTGCCCTATAATTGGCTTTTTCAGAGATAGAACTGTTCATCATTTTATTTATTAGGGCATCATTACCGATTGCCGAAGGATAACTCTCTTTAAGAAGATTATAAAAGAAAACAGCATCATCAATTTTACTTTTACTTATTGCAAATATAGAACGCATATAAAAAGCTTGTGGAACACACCGCCCTGATTTACTGCGTGTAATATCTTTCAACAGCATATCAGCCCCTAATTTTTTATTAAAATTAGCCATGACTCTTGCCTTATCCACCATCCCCTGTTGTTCGTCATCACCTTTTGAAAATAATAAGAGATTTCTATCTGACAATTTCAGAGCAGTCTCATAATTACTTAATAATTGTTCTGAAATTATCAAAAATCTAATCATCTCTCTTAAGTATTTCCCATTTTCCCATTTTGTTCTGTAATCTGTAACAATTCGCATTACTTTATCAGTTTTAGCATTCATAAAATAATATTGAGCCAACCGATAGTAAATCAATTCTAAAAAACGACGGGAAACAGATGAATTCAAAGCCGCTTCTAATTTTTTTGCAGATTCATCAGCATTTTCTTCAAGCATGCTCTGATAAAACAGATAATTACCATCTCGATTAGCGGCAGTAGTAATTTTCGATAAAGAATCAGCGGCTTCTTTTAAGTGACCTTTACTAATTAGTGAATAAATATTTTCAGCCGCTGTAGATTGAACAAAGCAAACCGACAGAATTAATATAAGGCAATAATATTTAATAACATTTCTGAACAACATTTAATCAGTATTTACAAGATTGGTATCAACAACAATTTTATTTGAGCGGTTTTCTTTTTTACGTTCAATTATTTTTAAAAGATCGCGTATTTTACGGGTATCATTTTTCTCCAGATATAACCTTATCAGTTCAAAGGTAACATTTAAATTATCCGGATAATCTTCTGTTAACTCTACAAGAATTTTCTCTGAAGTTTCAAGTTCACCTTTTTTTTCGTAAAATTCAGCTAATGTGAATTTTGCTTCAAAATTTTTCGGGTAATTCTCTAAAATATTATGGCATATATCAACAATATCCCCAAAACGACCCAAATCAAACAAAGTATTCTTTAGCCTTCCAATAACCTGATGACTTTGCTCAGGAACCTTTTTGATAAGTTTATTCCAGAAATTTACAGCATCTTCAAATCTTTTTTCTTCATAATAAGAATCACCTACTGCTAAATAAGCTGGTACAAAATTCGGATTTAAGCCAATAGCTTCTTTATAAACAATTCGAGCCTTATGAAATTCTCTTTTATCATGAAATTCCTGTCCTAATTGAAACTTATAATTTGCAAGTGGTTTTTTAGATTTGTTTGCTTCCAATTTCAAAAGTTTAGCCGCTATGTCGTATGCTTCTTCCCATTTTTTATTTTTTTCAAGAAGTTTTAAAAGTTGTATATGTGCCCAACGATGGTCTGATTTTATTGAAACAATCTCTTTCAGAGCGGCTAAAGACATGTCCATATCATTTAAATCAATATAATCAAGGCATAATTCCTGTAAAATTTTAACTTTATCTTTAATAGATAAATCGTTGCGAAGAGTTAAATCCTTATGAACCTGAACGGCACGGTCCGATTTGTTATTATCCCTTAATATCTTTCCCAACCTTAGATAAGCATCAATATTGGAAGAATCATCCGCCACTACCTGCCTAAGTTTCGCAAATGCAGATTCATGGTGTCCATCAAGCAAATCTTTTAAAGCTTCAACGTAAATAGTAGTGTCTTGTTTATTGTCTTTTTTTACAAATTTTTCATAGAGTAGATAGACTAAGATTGAAAATATAAATAACACTAAAAATATAATTACATACTCAAACATATCTATTCACTCTTTCCAAATGGTGAATCCAAATCTTCTTCCCGATTATCTGCACCTTTCAACAAATCTACTGATTCTTCAATAGGTCGATTTCTCAAAACAGCAACCTCACCTTCTAAAGCCTTTACTTTTTTAATTGCTGTTCGGAGTTGTACTGATAATTTTATATATACTGAGATAAAAAGGAATAAAGAAACTAACACTCCCGCCGCAAACGCCCAAAACACAACCGTTACCATAGGAACTTCCAAAAACGGCGGCCAAAAAATAAGATTTACATCGACCACATTACCTTGTCCGATATTATAAAAGGCAAAAGCAATCACACAAATCACAATAAGAGCAATCAACACAGACCTAATTATCCACATAAGTCCTCCAAAACTCCCTAATGGTCTTCCTTACAATTTAAAAGAAGAAACTACTTTCATCAATTCATTTAAATTTGTTTCAAAATAATTCCATTCACAAATTAAATGGAAAGCAAAAACCTGCTTCTCATCTTTCAAAACTACTATTGCTCCACCATATTTTCCATTAACTCTTTTCCCACCGACTGACGATGCTGATTCAGCAATATCTTTGCGATAAATCATTTGCCCTGTCCATAAGAAAGCTTTTTTATCATTAATCTCCATCGCTTTTTTCTTACGAGTTGACAATTCATTTCGAACATTCCCCTGTTCTGAAATATTGTCATTAAGGATTTCAAATTCTTTTTTAATTTCTCCCTTATTATCAGAATCGTAGGAATCACTTATAAGCGAATCAATAAATTGAAATGGTGACATCTTGTCTTCACCAACCCATAAAACAATACGAGGAACCATCGTGTAATCAGGTGCATCAAGATAATCAGGAGGAATTTCATAATTTTTCTTTGTTAAAACTATGCGAAAATCATCTTCATTTTTTTTGATGCTATACTTCCAATCCTCAAGAAGGGTAATTTGAAAATCATGTTTTTTATCAGTAAAAACCATTTTTTCAACCTCGCCTGATTTTGATCTTGGTCTTCGTGCAAATGTTAATGGAACAGCTAAAATCAAAGCTAATAAAATAATTAATAATTTTCTCATATCTTCTCCTTTAACTTAAAACTGTATAACTCACCTATATAAGGTTTATTTTTATACAGTTATAGTCAACAACTAATTACAAAATATTATATTTTTTTTGAATTATTAGTAAAAACCAATTGTACGTTTTCTGAATTGCTGAATATATTCATCCATTGTAGTAAATTCAAAATCTCCCAATAATTTATCAAATTTTCTGGCTAATATGTTAACTGAGCCGTACATCCTCATATTTTGTATTTTTGATAATCCTGAAATTTTGGGCGGATTAGAATCGAGTTCCCATGGATGAATATAAGCTACAACCGGTTGTCCTTTTTTGTTTGATTTTTTGACCATCGTTTTAGTAAACCAATATGGAGAATGTCTTAAATAACCCCCTCCAGCAATAGGATAGTTCTTACCCATAAAACGATAAGTAGATGCAGGTATTTCGAATAGAGTATTATCATTATCTATTTTCATTTTAAAAGTAGTTCTGGGACCTTTTGGCATGCCATAAATATCATGCTTAATAGGAAAAATGGAACTGTCATAGCTAAACCCTAATTTTGCAAGAACTTCAAATGCCCATGGAACAGAAGGATTAATTGACCAACTTGGAGCTCGGTAGCCATTGGGTCTTACGCCTACAGCCTTAATCAAGGCATCAATAGCCATTTGAGTATCTTTTTCAAATTCTTCTCTTGTTAAAGTACTGACTCTGCGATGGTAATAACTGTGGCAGGCTATTTCATGTCCTTCATTCATGATTTCCTGAATCAAATTGCTATGATGATCTGCAACCCACCCCAAAACAAACCAGGTTGCTTTGACTTTATGTCGATAAAACATATCCAAAAGTTTGTGACTGTTTTTGGTTACTGTAGAATTAAGCTTATCCCATTCATCCCGACTAAAATGATTTATTAATGTTTCCGCTACAAACCATTCTTCACAATCAACAGTCAGAAGATTTTTTATAGAACTCATAATTAAGAAATATTTTTAGTTTGATTTGAATCTGGCTTTTTATTGAATTTTTTTGTTTTTCTCTTATTGATTTTATCAGGATTTAATTTCACCTGACTATCAGTTGAACCCTTTGATGGAGAATAATCGTACCCATAATATTGATAATCATAATAGTAGGGTAAGCTATTGTTAAGGTTATTCAAAATAACGCCTAAAATTTTATTATTTGAATTGTTTAACATGCCCTTTGCCTGTTTGACAACTTCGCGATCAGTTGAGCCAGCTTTTACCACCAATATAACTTTATCAGTCTTATCGGAAAGCAACAAAGGATCAGAAACAGGCATCAATGGCGCTGAATCAACTAATATCAGGTCATAATAAAATTTTAATTCATCAAGCATATAACCAATACTCTCAGCATCAAATATATCTGCCGGATGCTCATAGTTCGTACCGGATGTGATAACATCAAGTTTTTCTACTTTTGTTTTTTTTATCGCTTCGCCAGTATCAAAACCATCAACAAGAATATCGGTTAATCCTTTAGTACGTTCCAAATGGAAAAATTTATGAATTGATGGACGCCTGAGATCGGAATCTACTATCAGAGTTTTCAAACCGTTTTGTCTTGCGGATGTTAATCCTAATAGTGAACAGATTGTGGACTTGCCCTCAGAAAGCATCGCCGATGTAAACAGAATTGACTTAACTTCCTGATTAGCCCCTTCTTTTTTTATTTTAACCAACAGCCTCCTAAATTCATTGGCAAAAGGAGCATCGGGAGAATAAAATTGATCTATAGACAGATTTTTTTTCGCCATTTATTTATTCCTAATATCTGTTTCTGCTGATATTTTATGAATATTCTCATATTCATTTTCAATTTCATTTAATAGTTTAATTACATTTTCCATATTGGGATTAATATCCAGGGCTTTCTTAAGATGCTCCATACTTCTTTTCCATGAAATTTTAGATAGTCTCAGATAATTAGCTCCTTGTTCAACATAAAGGTCAGCATAAGATGGATTATTTTCAATCTCACTATTCAGATAATTAATTCTTTTATTCAAAGCATACTCATTGACACCATTATGCGAATAAACATATTTCATGTAATAACTGGATAACTCATCATTCCGTTTTACTTTTTTTAAATTCAAAAGTCTCTGAAAAAGCGTGTAAGCCACTTCAATATCCATATTCTGTAAAGCACCTAATCCCTCGGCATGAATTTCATTACTATAAAATGGATCAATTATTGCAGCTTTATTTATATAATCAATCGTGTTAGACAATACATCTTTGAATAATTCTGTTTCATTTCGTTCAATTGCATTTTTTAAATATGCTAAAGAAAGACTCAAATACGCATCAGCATAATATAAATTTATTTTCAATGCTTCCTGAAATTCAGAAACGGCTTTTTTATATGAATTCGTATTCAAATACGCATGACCTAAATTATATCTATAATCAGCAAATTTTGGTCTTAATTCAACAGCACTCTCACTAAACTCCAAAGCTTCCATATAATTTCCAAGTTCTATCTCTGTCATACCAAGATAATTATACGATTGATGATGGTCATTTTTCAATGACAAAGACATATGAAATAGTTCCCTGGCTTCACGATAGTACTGTTTATAAAAGAAAGCTGTTCCTAAATTATAAATATCTTCAATAACACCCGATTCAGCTACATATTTAAAAGATTGAAGCATAACTTCCAATTCCTGCTTCTTTTCCTCGTGCTTATTTTTCACAAGTGCTAATATTTCTTCCGGTGTATATTCAATCGGATGAGGAGCTTTAGTTTCATCAGTCATTTGGCCATTAACATAAACTATTGATTTAACAGCATTCAGCTTGGCATCATTCGTTGTTTTGATGACAAACTCTCTTTCAATTTCATTCAATTTACTACTTAATAAGTAAGTTTCCATATCTCTTTACCTGAATTTCATTTTATCAATTTTAGGAATTACAGCAATTACCGGCAATCCCAGAGATGCTTCTACATCTTCTGTTTTTTTAAATGTGGAATCAAGTATTTCTTTTAATAACACCGAAGACCCACCGATTACAAGCCCCATAATAAACCCAAGAATACCAATTTTGTTTTTATCAGGCCAAAATGGCTCAAGAGGAACCTTTGCCGGTTCAATAACTTTATATTTAGTTCTCTCTTTGGCTTGTTCGAAAAGAATCCCCACAGTAGTTTCTTCTTTACTAAAAGCATTACGAACCTCTCTTGCTTCTTCTGCTCGTCCCTCCAAGTCTGCAATTTCCGTTTCCAAACGAGGCAGTTTATCAATCTCACTGATTAAATTATCATACGAGTCCTGTAGGTGAGTCTTTCTTAACTTAAAAATATCTTCGTATTCACGTGCGATAAAATAATTTTTTAAAATATTTTGTTCTTTCTCTGTATTTGAAGAAAATTGTCCCTTAACTAAAGTAGAAACAGTTGATTCTAATTGGCGTACATTATCAATAAATTTTATATTCTTATTGATAACATTCCGATCAGTCCATGGATACTTTTCCATCATATTTACATAATCTATAATCTGACCATCAATATCGGTTCTTAGCTGAACCATTTTTTCATTATATTTTAAATGAGATTTTTCAAGACCTAAAAGTTTCAACTGATTAGCAAATCCGTCAACTTGATTAGAATACTTACTTATATCATTTTCAGTATCTCTAATATCAGTAAAAATATCTCTTTTATTTTCATCAGATGATATTTCATCGGAAAGCTTAATATTTGCTACTTCTACTCGAGCTTGAGCAAGAGAATCAAGCAACTTTTGATAATATCTATCTTTTTTTATTAATTGAACATCTACAAAATTTTGATTATCCAATAGTTTATCATGCTCATATTTTGTCTTTTCAGATTCCATAATTAGTGCAAGATTGTTAGCAATATCTTTTGCCTTAACTGGATCAGATGATTCAACGGTTAATTCAATTTGATTTTTACCCACATAATTAACAGTAATTTGTTTGCGAAGTTTTTTTAATAAAATATCAATTTTAATCTGAACTATCGTAAATCTCGGATTTTGTTTACTTAATTTTGTTGCCTCTGAAGTTAAATCATTATCATCATCTAATTTCATGTCTCTAATCAATTGGACAAGATATGTTTGGGATGTGATTTCATTTCTCAATGCTTGAAGTTTTCGTTGGCGATCGGCACCACTTTCTCTAGTATATCGATCAGACCCGATAATATTTGTTAGTTCTCGCGAGACAGAAGAAGGTTTATCAATCCAGATAATTATTGAAGATTGATACTTAGGCGTTAAATAATATGACCCGCCATAAGCTACAATTGTTGATAAAATAATCGGAATTATTAGAATCCACTTATTACGTAAAATTATCTGAAATATATCTTTAACATCAAAAGTATTTGTAGTTTGTAAATTTTCCATCGAATTATTCTTCTCTTATCCTATCTTGGTTCATCTGATCTTAATTGATCATAAACCAATAAGCTTGATGTAATTACACCAGCTACAGTCCCTAAGGTCACCCAATTAATACCTAAAAAAGAACTTGAACCTCTACGAGGAATTATTATTGCATCCTCTTTTCTAATTGTATATCGAGCTGGAATGCCTGATTCATAATATTTTTCAAGATTCAGGTGATAAGTTTGAGCATAAAAACCATCTTTGGTTATAACTTTGACTTCCTTAAGGTTAGCTTCGGCAGTTGGACCACCAGCCAGAGCAATTGCTTCAAGTATATCTACATTTTTTTCAAATGTAATTGCACCAGGACTGTTCACCGCACCTACCGCATAAATCAAATTTTTTCTTTCAATTTGAGTGGATACATCGCCAGGAATAAGACCAGCCATAGTTCGTGGTATTTCAATTGTATCTTCCCGTTCTATTTCAGGTAAATCTTTTCTTTTACCTGATGACATAGCTTCAGCAACATTTATAGTTTCCATTTTTCCGGCATCTTCTCCACCTCGGATAATAAGCACCCTGCTTAAATCGCCCAATTCGGAAATCCCCCCGGCTTCGTTAATAATAGTCCATAGGTCTGGAATATTTTCAAAAGTATGTTTACCGGGGGTGTTAACCTGACCAGTAACAAATATATATTGGGAATTAAAAGTAGTAACTCTGACAATAGCTTGAGTAATGTTTCTCTTAAATCGACTGATTTCTTTTACGATATCATCCTGAAGTTCTTTAGTTGTTTTGCCACTGGCTTCAATCTCACCAATAATATCAAGAGTAATGGTTCCATTTTGGTTTACTCGAACTTCCTTGTTTAATTCTGTGTTCCCATAAAATGATATTTCAAGAATATCCTCGGGCCCAATCTTGTAATCCTCGGCAAAAACCGGAGCTACCAGTATAAGTACAATTATTAAATTAAGAATAAAAATATTTTTTAAATTCATACAATATCTTCCTTGATAATTACTTATTTACAAAATCGGTATATTCTTACTACAATTTAGGATAAAAATATAACCAAGTTGAAATATACTGTAAAGCTTTAAATATGAGTAATTTATGGAAATTTATTTAGCTTGTTGGTCTTGATGAAGCCAAAACATATCCCGTCCGCCCTCTTTGGCTTTCAGCAATGCCATATCTGCAAAATAAATAAGTTTTTTAGCATCTTCGGCATGATTTGGGTAAACCGCCGCCCCCATTGAAATAGTACAATTCAAATACCCTTTTACTCCTTCAGCAACAAAATCAGATTGAGTTACTTCTTTCTGTAAACGTTGCATAAATTTGACACAAGTTCCTTCGTCCGCTTCCGGCATAATTACACAAAATTCATCTCCGCCATATCTGGCTACGATATCAATTGCACGTATTGATTTCCTGAGAATATCGGCTACCTGCGAAAGGATATCATCGCCTGCCAGATGACCGTACATATCATTAGTTTTCTTTAAAGCATCAAGATCAAAAAAGACCAACCCCAATTTACGTTTATAACGACTACAACGATCTATCTCTTCATAAAGTCGCTTCATAAAATATCTTTGATTAGATAATTTTGTTAATCCATCGGTGAAAGATAGACCCTCTATTTTTTCAAATGTTTGAGCATTCTCAAAAAGAACACCGGTGTATTCTTTAAAAAACTCTAATTTTCGATTGATTCTAACAAAAGGTTCCCCACTCCATGCCAAGAAAGAATGTAATCCATTCCCTAATGGAAAATGAGTAATGTATTTCAGGTTAAGTGAAGATAATTCTTTAAATAATTCAATTTTTGAAGTTGACCTCGCCATCAAATTTTCGATTTTAAATGTACCTCTTTTATTAACAAGAGTTACTAATTGTGATATTTGATGATTGCCAATCAGATTCAAATATTTGTTATCTACTCCCTTAATTAAAACTTTTGATTGTTCTCCTTTATTGGATGTATAAATCAATGCGGCTTTATTCAAATTAAGACTATTATAGAGAATATCTAAAAATTCCTGCAATAATTTTTCAGGATTTCTCTTTTTTACCAGTTGTAATATTGATGTAAAAGATTGCTTTAGCAATTTATTTTCAGAGTCAGACCTTACAACCAATTTATCAATTCTATCAGTCAAGTCAACATGCTTTGTTTCGTGCCATTTTATATGATAAGCCGATGATAATGCTTGAGCAAAAGAAGCAATCACAAATTCAAAAGTCTGATCCTGTTTCTTAATTTTACTCTTAAAGAAATAAATTCCATACAAATTGTCACGCCAGAAAATTGGGAAATATAAATCAATACCGAAATCAGATATTCTTTGAAATATTTGCTCAGGGATAACATCTTGCAAATTCTTAATACTTTTGGGAAGGAAATCGGTTCTTAGACGACTATCTAATTCTTTTGAAAAATTAACATTAAATTCTCGCCTATTGAAACGGTTGATACCATAGTAATAATTTAATTCTAAGCTACCTCTTTTTTTTCTCAAAAAAATTATCTTATTACACAAAATAGATTCTTTTAAAAAATCACCTACTTTACTTGCTACTACCTGAATTGAGCCATCCAAACTATTAGTTCTTAAAAAAGTAGAAAACTCAATAATATCTATATTTTTAAAGATATTATTTTGCGCAATTAAACGAATGATTAAAAAAAGAATGATTATAGACAGTACCGTAATTATTCCTATCAGCACTGTTGATACATATTCCAATGGGATCATAATAAACTCTAAGTTTAATAACAATATAGGGTTTACTTAAAAAGTGTCAAGCAAAAATTAGGAACGGAAAAATTGGCGGGCAAATCTAAATCGAGACCGTCGTGAAAGCAATTTTTGCCTTTTAAGGATACCAAATATCTCCCACCAGCCGATTTTATCAGCTGAAGAGTTAGATTTATTAAACAATGATTTTACTTCCGAAATAGTAACAAACGGATCATCTTTGATATTTTTGAGCACAAATGATACTGGGTCAGTTGGATTAGATGAAAAACCAGTAGATGCAATCGATGAATTATTGGAATTACCAGCTAATCTATCAACTACTGTCACTCGGGCGTTTTTTTGTGCTTTTTTTTTTACTGAACCATCTATAGGAATTTGTCCAAAATCTGAACGTGCTTCATCATATGTATTATACGACCTCAAGACATTTTCAAATTCCAACAATTCATAAATTTCAAAAACATTATCAATCATATTAACTAATTTTATATCACCCTCATTTGCTCTAACTTCTTTTATATGGGAAATAAAAATCCCCCAACCTGCTGATGAAATATAATCAACTCCCGCCAAATCAAGAATTATTTTATACCTATGTCGTTTTATCAGAGATTCTACAACCCGCTCAAGTTCGCTGGCTGTTATTGTGTCAATAACTCCATCAATCCTGACTCCGGAGATTTCATCCCCATCCCGCTCCAAGAGCGATATATTTATATTGTTTTCCATTACAACCTAAAATAAGTAAATTAATCCTGATTTTTCAAGGAAATTTTAATTAAAGCCGAAAAGAATTTCCTTACTTGTTGGATGGGTCATCAGGTATTTTTTTTATTTTTATTTTTTCCATTTCATTATTGTTTGGAGTTTTCTTCATTTCATCTCTTAAATATCTGGCAATAATAAAAGTTATATCATCTACTGGATTCATATAACCGCTAAAACTATCAAGTTCCATAGAAATATTATTGGTCAATTCTGCAACTGATTTATATGGTTTCCCTGAAGCTTGCTCACCGACAAACTTGAAAAGGTTATCCATCCCATATTCTTCGTCTTTTTTATTTTTAGCTTCGGTAAGTCCATCGGTAAAGAGAAAAAACAAATCACCCTTTCTTAAAGGA
>JAYEHE010000488.1:0-1634 GCA_034659415.1 Candidatus Zixiibacteriota bacterium
TCTATATAAAAATATGCTTCCTTGAGAAACCATTCTTGATATACTGATAACTGCTTGACAGATTGCCAAAATGTAACTGAAACTAATAAGATACCAGATAAAATGAATTGGTACCTACCTGGTAAATCCCGATTCTTAGTATATTGTAATCTGATATAAAGAAATATAAAAGACACCAACAATACTATTGGAATAATAATTGTGAGACCAAAACTGCCCATCAATTAATCTCCTCCAATTCACCGTGAAGAGTAAAAGCATCCGCCGTTATAACTTTGACAGGTAAAATAGTTCCGGGTTGAATATTCCTGCCTGCCTTAAAAATAATTGTTTTGTTCCCTTCCGTTCTTGCTCTAAATTGGTCATTGCTTTTCCTTGAAAAACCTTCAACTACTGAATAATTGATACTATCAACCTCTCTTTGGTTCTTATCATAGCTAATCTTTTGTTGTAACTCAATCAATTTATTCAAACGCCTAATTTTATCTTCTTCCGGAACATCATCCTCAAAATTAGCCGCCGCAGTACCCGGACGAACTGAATATCTAAACATAAAAGCAGTGTCATATCTGATTGCCCGTACTGCATCAAGCGTCATTTCAAACTCTTCTTCGGTTTCCGAAGGAAATCCGACAATCAAATCTGTAGTGATAGAAACATAATCTAATTTTTGATTAATGTATTCAATTATTTTCATATAATGGTCATACGAATAATTTCTTTTCATTCGCTTAAGAATTCTATCTGAGCCAGATTGTAATGGCAGATGAATATGACGCATCAATTTTGGTTCATCGGCAATAACATCAACTAATTGTTTGGATAGGTCTTTTGGGTGCGAAGTCATGAATCTGAGCCTTTTGATCTCAGTTTCCCGAATAATCTTCTGTAATAACTTAGGGAAATTAGTCCCGTTGTAATTATAGCTATTTACATTTTGCCCCAGTAAAGTAATTTCCACTACCCCTTCATCGACCATTTTTTTAACAGCATCTATAATAAATTTATCAGAATGACTAACTTCTTTACCTCTCACATAAGGGACAATACAATAAGTGCAAAAATTATTACAACCACGTGAAATAGTAACAAAACCTGAGAATTGAGTCTCTTTGGCTGGAGGTATCATATCAATATTTTCATGACCAAAAGCTGTCATAACCGGCGATGTACCTTCGATTCCCTCAATTACATCGGGCAATTCAAAAACACGGTCAGTGCCAAGCACATAATCAACATAAGGTGCCTTTTTTATAATTTCATCCGCCAACCTTTGTGCCATGCACCCAACAACAGCAATTTTCAAGTGAGGTTTTCTTTTTTTTAATTTATATATTTTACCCAACCGACCATAAACTCTATCTTCAGCTTTTTTTCTAACCGAACAGGTATTAAATATCAACAAATCAGCGTCACTTTCTAACTCTACACGTTTGTAGCCTCTGGTAATAAGAGTCGAAGCCAAAGTTGACGAATCAGCTAAATTCATCTGACAACCAAATGTGGAGATATGAAAAGTTTTCAATTTGTCTCTTTGTTGCATATTTATCTCCCGGATAGTAAACCGGATAATTCAAATCTTAAAAAAAATTACGTTTTTTATTACTAAAATGCAATTAAAATTATAAAAAAGG
>JAYEHE010000489.1:0-1630 GCA_034659415.1 Candidatus Zixiibacteriota bacterium
AATTCAAAATCGTCTTTTAATACTTTATTTAAAAAATTTGTTGGATATACACCTTCGGAATATAGGAAAGTTGATAGTTGATAGTTGGCAAATCTCAGTTCATCGTTTACACTTATTAGGATCCCTAGATGTTTGAGTACATTGTTAACACCCTAAATAAAATGATTGATTGGGATTGGGATTTCGACTGATTCTCTTAAAGAGTAATCAAATATTTTGATAAGAATTCTCGGAGCCAATTTATCTGACTTGAAATAGATAAATAATTGTTGTTTTGCTGTATCAATTGTTCCCCAGATATAACAAAAGCTATATGTCTTACCGATATAAAAATCTTCATTTAAAATATTTACACATCCTTTTTCGTTAACAAACCGAATTATATGGATAAACCCTTTGGTAATCGGTAATTGCACTTCTGTTTTAAAATTAAATTCATCAGGAAATCGTTTCTTTTGGTAACTGATCAGGTTCCTGTTTGAAAAATTTAACTTTTTGTATCTCTGGTATTCATTGTGTTTTTGTAGAAATAATTTAGATTCTTCTCTTAAGTGATTTAAATCATCAAATTGCATAAACTCCCAAAGCATTGCTTTAAATCGACTATTAAAACTTTCAATAAATCCATTTCTCCATGGCTCTCTAAAGGGGATAAAAATAATTTGGACACCAAAATTTAAACAAAATCTTACAAGTTTACCAAAGGTTCTCTCATGGATTAAACTACCCCTAAAACAAGCCTCGTTATCTAATCTTAGATAATTGGGTTTCGCGTGTTTCGTCCAGTCACTAACAATAAATTCAACAATATTGTCTGCTGCTTTTTCTAAGTATTGTTTCATGTTGGCTTCTCCCAAATATGTGTCAACACGATTAACAGATATGATGCGACCAAAACCTTTTATATATCGAGGAGTCACCAGATCAAGCTCATATATGTCACTAGGATGCTTTGCATATTTTTCGGGGTAATATATCCCGGATTTATTAGATGTAGGTTCTGAATGTGTATGTTTAATTAAACCGTTTCTTTTTAATACTCGATTAATTGTAGATATATGCGGTAATCCTTTATGTCCGTTTTTTTGTAATTCTTGGTGAATAGCAATAGCTCCATGATAAGCATAGCGAGTGCTTGCGGTATCTCGCTTTATTAGCGTCTGGCGTATCCGGATAATTTCCGTTTCAACAGAATCATTGATTTTTAATGGATGGGTTTTAGGCGCTTTAGATTGATCAAGACACCATTGTGGATCGCCACTTTTATATCGATGGATCCATTTATATACCCAAGGACGAGATCGGTGTAATTCTTGATGAATTTCTGTTGGACTTTTATCTGCTTTATACAATTCTATGCATTGCTTACGCTTGGCAATTTCTTGTTTTTCGATACTCATGATATATTCTCCTCTTTTGAGCTAAATATATCATCTGTAAACGATGTACCGAAACTTCAAGTGTAAACGATGTAGTGAAACTCGCCACTTACTCTTTACTACTTACTGGTTATTGGCAATATGAAAGTGCACCCCCTTAAGGGAGTTGCATGGAGACAAGAAGATGCCTAAATTTCGATAAAATATTTTATCAAGTTGAAGAGAAAAGTCATGATCAAAAAAAACTCATT
>JAYEHE010000490.1:0-1629 GCA_034659415.1 Candidatus Zixiibacteriota bacterium
CTGATTCACCGAAGGTGGATTGTGACCCGACACTTAAGTTGTTGTAATTAAAGAGCGGTGGGTCACAAAAATCTATTTACATAGATTTTCAGGACCCACCGCAACATCTATGAGACTTTATCAACAAACCCCTTGCGATGGGAAAAGCAGATATGAAACAAGTTTTAGATTGTCGAAACTTTTCAAGTTTTCGACCTACTCTTCCCCACCAAGATATTTGATTGCTTCTTTTTTGAGTGTCTCTCGGTCAAATCCATCAAGACCAATCGTATCTAAAAATTCAAGGAAACCTTTATCAATTTGACCAATAGATGACCGCCCGAATGATTCAGGAGTATCATCATCTTTTTTTCTTTCAAATTTCAAATCCAGTGCAAAAGACTTATGCCGTAATTCATTGATAACATTGGTCGGCATCGTTTTGATAGTTTCCGGGGTAACATTAGCAATTTTCAGACGGATAATTTTATTAGCATTACCAGCTTTTTCAACTTCGGATTTGATATGTATAGCAAGTTCATCACCTCGTTTACCAGAGGCATCGATAACTTTAATATCAACCATTTCTCTGGTTTTAATTTTATGAAACTTTACCTTTAATGGCTCTAAATTGACCTCTAAAAACCCTTTCTCACTCCCTCTCTCGGCTTGTGAGAGCCGTTCGGTTGAACCGGCATACCAAGCGGTAGAACTTACCTTACAATAGTTATGAAAATGCCCTAATGCGGTATAGTCAAATTTATCCATAAGATTTAAAGGAATTTCCTGTTCCCCCAGATCAGCCATCGAAAACTCAGGCATTCCGGATGCTACCCCATGCATCACAAGAATATTGTATTTATAATTTTTATCCGGAATCAACTTATCCATCTCAATTTTCAAAAGTTCATGAGACAAACAATGAGGCAGGGCAAAGACACAAGTATCCTTGATTATAACTTTTTTAAGTTTGGAATCGCCGGCTACATGAAGATTTTCTATTTGTTTAAAAATTTCTACTGCCGCTCCGATATGCGGTTGTTTTGGGGCATCATGATTACCAGCAATTAAGACTGTTGGGATTTTATTTTGTTCAGCCAACCGATGAAACTGTTCTCCTGCAATAGCAATTATTTTATTGAATGGCCTGACATTATCAAACAAATCTCCGGCATAAATACAAAAATCCGGCTTTAATTCTATAATCTTATCAATAGCATCAATAAAACTATTGATTATATCTTCCTGTCTTAAAGTAAGCCCTGACTTTCCTTTTTTAGGATGATTTTTCCCTGCCCCCAAATGACTATCTGAAAAATGACAAAATTTCATAAAAGGAATATACACAGATTAAATAGCAAATGAAATCACAAACTTAATAGAATTTTAATTATAGAGTATAAGATTAAATATCTTAAAGAAAAAAAGAGAGAATAAAATTATGTTATAAAATAAACAAGCTATGCTTGCAGTTAGTAAATTTCGTAACGGGAGATTCTATCTCTTAGAGTATTTCGCGAGATGCCTAATATTTCAGATGTTTTCACCTGATTACCGTTAAGTTGTTTTAAGCAGGAAGAAATAATCGCTTTTTCAAATGAGGATTCCATTAGTTGAAAAATTTGACCAGGGAAACTGGCAATAAGCTGT
>JAYEHE010000491.1:0-1628 GCA_034659415.1 Candidatus Zixiibacteriota bacterium
AGAAGAGTAGCGGCATGTTTTTTTACCCCATTTTTTTCTTTCAGGGCTTTAATAATAAAAGTTTTCTCATGTTCAGCCAGAAAATCGTATAGGGAATATTGATCATCAAAACTGATATCATCAGCACTGATATTTGTGCTGGCAACTCTCTTAGAGGCTTTTCCCGCATTACTGATTTGTTCGGAAAGGATTGATTCTTCTATTAAATTATTATTTCCGGAAAGTAGAACCATCCGTTTAATTTCATTTTCCAATTCTCTGATATTACCGGGCCATGAATATTCTTCAAAAGCTTTAAATATTCCAGAAACAACTTCTTTTCCTGTACCTTTCAAGAAATGCCTAACCAATAATGGAATATCTCCCTTTCTTTCTCTCAAAGCCGGCAACTTAAACGAAAAAGCAGAGAGTCTGAAATATAAATCCTGACGGAAAGTTCGAGCATCCATTTCTTGTTTCAAATCTTTATTAGTTGCAGAAATTATTCTCACGTCAACTTTGCGAGGAGTTGAATCGCCCAACCTAACTAATTCTTTTGATTCGAGAACCCTTAAAATTTTAGCCTGAACACTCAACGGCATATCAGCTATTTCATCAAGGAAAAAAGTACCGCCGTCTGCTTCTTCGAATAACCCTGATTTATCTCTGTCCGCACCCGTAAAAGCACCCTTGACATAACCAAAAAGCTCTGATTCCAACAAAGATTCCGGAAGAGCCGCACAATTCACCGAGATAAACCGCTTTTCACTACGGTTTGAATTGTAATGAATTGCTTTAGCCAAAAGATCTTTACCACATCCGGTTTCTCCCTCAATAGAGATAGAAATATTAGAATCAACAACGTATTGTACTTGAGACAGCATCTCTTTGAATTTTTTGTCCTGAGTGATTATTTTGGAAAAAGTCGCTGTTTCCATCAACTGTGTTTTTAACCTAAAGTTATCTTCCAAAAGCCTGTTTTTCTGAATCTCAGTCCATTTAAATCCAACCATATCAGAAAATCCAACGGTAAAGTTTAGTTGTTCCTGAGAAAAAGGTTGCAAAGTATTGTCGCGAGAAAGCCTGTCAACATACAAATAACAAGTGCCAATATCTGCCATCCTAAATGGAACCACAATAACAGAGGCGACAGAAATTGCCGTATCTTTGAATAAACTATTAATAAACGGATCTCTGCGACAATCCAACAACAACGTTGGTTTGGTCTTAGAGACCTCTTCACCTAATAATTTTTTGAAATGCATGATAAACTGCTTTTTTTGTTCATCTTTCATAACCATCGATGAGAGCAATTTATCTTCCTCGTTTTCGGGAGCATAAATAATAGCACGTTCGCCATCGGTTTTTTTCAAAATAATATCCAGAATATCTTCGATTTTATTCGAATCAATTTTGTTTATTTCCGCAGGAGTTATAATATTTCCGAAAATTTTATACTTATTCTGCTGAGAGATTGAAAGAGCCACTGCCTGATCAGATAATGATTTCAGAAATTTATTGACAGCCCGAAGTTTTGGCTGTTCATCTAATTTCATGTATAATTTTTCAGCTCGATTAAGCTGTTTAAAACCGTTTGCCAAATCACCTTGCTGACAAGAGAAAACACCTAATTGGAAATCAGTCTCGGC
>JAYEHE010000492.1:0-7441 GCA_034659415.1 Candidatus Zixiibacteriota bacterium
GCGGTGGTTATTCTCAAGTTTTTCAATTTTAGCATAATGTCCAGTAGCTATATAATCACAACCCAATTCCTTTGCTTTCTGCAAAAAGCTATTCCATTTGATTTCGGAATTACAACGAACACATGGGTTGGGAGTACGCCCCTTATTATATTCGGAGATAAAATCATTAATGACCGTATCACGAAAATGTTCCGACATATTTAACACATAAAAAGGTGCATTAATTGAGTCGCAAACCAAACGACAATCAGTAATAGAATCAATAGTACAACAACGTCCGTCTTTATAGATATCTCCGCCGACATCAACATAATCCCATAATTTCATATGAGCACCAACAACCTGATAGCCCTGTTCTTTAAGGAGTAAAGCCGCCACCGATGAATCCACACCGCCGGACATGGCGACCAGAACTTTTTCAGCCATAATTATTACTTCGTTTTATTATAAATTGGTGAAAGGGATCTCAACCGTTCAACTATCGGTGGTAATTTTTCAAGAACATAATCCAACTGTTCTTTGGTAGTTGACCTTCCCATCGAAAACCGAATTGCTCCCTGAGCTGTCAAAGCAGGAATTCCCATCGCTGTTAAAACATACGATGGTTCTACCGCTCCCGATGCACATGCCGAGCCTGACGAAACCGCTATACCTTCAATATCAAGAGCCAAAACCAAAGATTCCCCTTCAGCGCCGACAAACGAAACATTTAAAGTTTGTGGAATCCTATTCTCTTTAGGGCTATTTAGATGAACATTCGGAATTTTTTCATTTAAGCCAGCCATAAAATAATCTGCCAATTCGGATATTGTTTTAAAATCTTCCACTCGTCTTTTTTCAGCAATCTCTAAAGTTTTTGCCAGACCAACAATTCCGGCAACATTTTCAGTACCCGGTCTGCGTTTTTTTTCATGGGAACCGCCATAGAAAAGCGGCGAAATTTTCTTGCCAGATTTAATAAATAATGCTCCTGTTCCTTTGGCTCCATAAATTTTATGACCTGTCAATGAAAGCAAATCAACGCCCATCTCTTTGACATCAACTTTAATCTTGCCGATTGATTGAACGGCATCAGTATGAAAGAGGCATTGTCTCTCAGAGACAACCGAAGCAAGCTCTGAAATATTGTTTATAGCTCCGGTTTCATTATTGGCATGCATCACAGATACTAAAAAAGTATCGTCTTTAAGAAGAGATTTAAGCAATTCAGCAGATGAACAACCATTTTCATCTACCGGCAATAGACCCAAATCAAAACCTAAATTACTTTGCAAATATTCAGCTGATTCTAAAACAGCAGGGTGTTCTGCGGCTCCTACAATTAGATGATTCTTTTTCCCTTTAAAATGAAAAGCCGTACCCATAACCGCAATATTATCGGACTCGGTTCCCCCCGACGTAAAAAAGAGTTCCTGAGGTTCACAGTTTATAATAGCGGCAATTTTCTCTCTTGAGTTTTCTAAAGCAACCTTAGCATCTCTTCCGAAATTATGAACTGAACTTGCATTCCCAAAAGTCTTGAGCTGAAAAGGATGCATAGCTTCGACAACTTCTGGATCAACCGGAGTAGTTGCATTATGATCTAAATAAATTGATTCCATAAATATTCCTTATTTTGGCTAAGCTACACAAAAAATAATTATTTTATAGAAAAATACATAGCTTAGAAGGCATATAATATAGTAAAATGCCACCTATCTGCAAAGTCATATTTCTCGGTTTTGACTCTACGGGCATAATCAACCCTAATTGGTCCAGCTGGACTAACTAATTGAAAACCGGTTCCATAACTTACAGCCAAATTTTTAAATTCAAATTCCCGATGGTCAGAAAAGCCATTACCAACATCAACAAAGATTGACTGCCAAAGTGGAAAATTTCTAAATAAATCATTTAATACGGGAATAACTGAGAAAACCTGAAGAGTCTTCCATCTAAATTCCTGGTTATATAGCAAAGCAAAATCAGCTCCAAAAGGATTACCATCGGTACCTACCGGACCCAGACTATTTTCCCTAAAACCTCTTACAGTATTGGCTCCCCCTAAATATAATCTATCATTGATAGGTACTTCTTTTGAATCTCCAAATGCTTCAACCATACAAATTTTTATCCTTGCCGCCGCAACCCAACCGGGCCAAACAATTTTATAACGCGACCAACCTACTTCCATATGAGTAAAACTGGCATCACCTCTCAAAAAACCACCAACATATTCACCCATAAATTCAGTTACTGACCCCCGAGTAGGAATAAACAAATTGTTTCGACTATCTCTTCTATAAGTAAAATATATTTTCCTTCTGACTGAGATTCTATTTTCTTCTTTAATAATCTCTGCCAATTCTTCAGAAACACCAGATATTTTTACTGATTCATATTGAAGTCCTAAATTTGTTATAGTTTTATCTCCAATTTTTTTCTGAGTCGCCACCGAAAAAGACCATGATCCAATCCTATAATCCTGAACCGGATCTTTGATAGTAGGTTCTAACTCTCCGGTTATAGAAAGAGGCATCCTTACACCAAATAACCATGGCTCAGTAAATCTTGCTCGATAACGATGAGTAACTAATCGGACGTCGTCACCTAAAGACAAAGAATAATCAGCAATAATACTCGCCTTCCGTGAGCCGATAAAATTTCTAGTCCCAATTCTGGATGAAATATCCCAGATTAAATCTTTATATTCAGATTGGCCGGCACCAGTTTGAAAAGTAAAATATTGCGGCTTTCTGTTTCTTAATCTGAGAGTAAAATCCGGATGTAAACGATCAGGACTATTTGTGCTTCGCTTAAGTTGCAAAGTTGTAAAATACCCTGACTCGTACAACCTTCGCTGTGAATCAATAATTGTTTTCCGACTGTAAAGATTATCTTTTTTAATTTTCAGTTCTCTTCGGGCAGTATATTCTGGATAAAATCTTAGCCCATCAATTTCCACATCGCCAAAATAGACCAAAGAATCTGAATTAATATTAAAATTTATTTCAGCATCTATAGCAGAAGTATCTATTTGAGGATTGATAACTGCATACGGATAGCCGTTATTAGCCAGAATAGTTTTCATCTCAAACTCAACCGCTTGAATAGAAAAAATATTTATCGGCTTCTCTTTTTTTAGATCACCGGCAATACCAATGAAATCATTATAAAATTTTTCAGGATAATTTCCCGAAATAATTTTCTCTCCATAAAAATATTGCTTTCCTTCATGAATCTGCAACCTGACCAAAGCAGATGAATCGGGAAGCATTTCAAAAGACTCAGCCATTCTAACATTTAGAAATCCTTTAGTCAGGTAAAGATATTTAATCTCAAGCGAATCTCTTCCGGGGGTTTCTCTCTGTATTTTGCGACGTCTATCTCCTTTGATTGTTCGCCACAAAGTATTTTCACGAGAATACATTCTTTTTTTTATATGACTTTCAGATAAAAATTCATTTCCTTCAATGACTATTGAATCAATAGGAGGTTTATCTCTTAGCCATCTCAAATAACTTTTATCCATCGCCGAACTTTTAACAGACAACACCACGATAAGAATAGAAGAAATTGTCAAAAAATATAATAATTTATAAATATTTCTTACCATGCAAATTCCAAGTGTAGTTTTAAGTTTAAATGATATAGTTGTTCTTCGTCTCTTCGCCCCTCAACCAAAAAGGATTTATTAAAACGATATTCAAAACCAACTTCCTGTCCACTCTGACCAGACAGGGGAGACTTTCCATAAACATATAATCCTGGTGTGGTATAAAAACCAACTGTAATTCTTGTAGCTAAAGGATTATTTTCCTGTCCATAATACGGTTCAATTTCAAAAGTTTCTACTCCTATTCCAAGCTGATTCAATTGACGGGTTCCAATTTGCGATACCTGCGTTGATAACAAACCCGTCAACCTATTTTCTAATTGCCCGCTTGTAGAGATAGAATCAGAAGCATAATAGTTCCCAACAATCATCGGAATTATATCCTCATTGGAAAAATTTGAACCATCAATCGAACTTATTTCCACCGTATCAAGAGTGCCTGTTATATGAACACCAAGTTCTATCATTTCCGATGTTTCTTGTTCCTCAAAGGCACCTTGACTAAGACCAGGAATTCGAGTATGGCCTACAATATCCAATCTTGGATTAAACCTTCTTTCACCTTCAAAAATCACCAACCCGCCTTGATCTAACCTGAAAGTTTTATCAAACAAATACCCTCGTCCACGCAAAATTTCCATCTCTCCGATAAACCTATAGAGGCCATCTTCTCTAATCAATTTTACTTGCCCGGAAAACTCAGCATCAATATCTTCATTTTTAATCCAATAATTGGATAATATATCAATATTAATATCCAAATCCCAGGTATCACCACCAGACAATGCAAGCATAATAGGCGAGCCTTGATCAGGCTCGGCAAAGTTAACCATATACTTAGTAGATAATAAAGTTAAATCTCCTGAAACAGTCGGAGGAGTATCACCTTGAATATGTAAATTACCTTCAATTTTACCACTTATATCATCAAGTTCATATGAAAAAGGAAAATCATTTTTAATTTCAACATCAACATCATAATTAAAATTATTAAAAGTTTTTACGGTCATCTCCCCTTCTATTTCAGCATATCTTCTTTTTCCATCCCTTTCTTTATTCTCCGTAGAATAAATTTCTATACCGTCAATATGAACTTTGTTATCCTCCATTCTGATGTGGGCGGAATCAACGTATATTGGGTGTTCTAAATCAAAATATTTGAGACGACCGTTGATTAAGGATGCATCTCCCATCAAATGGGGTTGTTCAATTGTTCCGGTTAAATGCAGATTGGAAAGGAAATCTCCATCGAGTTGCTCAACCGAAGGAAGGATCAGGCTGACCAGATCAAAACGATTATCTTTAGCTTTCATCCTAAAATCTATAGGAGCATCTGGCAGACGATCAAAACTGGTCATTGAGAAAGTCAAATTCAATGGAATATATCCCGTCCCATAGTATTCTCCTGGGTTAGCATAGACTTTCACACTATCAATAGATAATAATTTATCAGAATAATCAAGCGATGTCACCAAATCACCAAGGATTAAATCTCTATACTTTAAATCTTTAATAGAACCATCAACATGAATCTCAGGATGGAGAAAATTACCATCAATAAGACCATCACATGAAAGAATGCCTCCCATTTGAATATTTGAAAATAGCTTTACCCAAGGTGAAACGTTTATCTGATTAATAAATATTTTCAAATTCATTGTCTCATCATAATTAACTCTTCCCTTTGCCGCAAAAGAAGATTGATCATCAATAAGTTTTGTGTTCTTAAAATCAAAACCAGCCGAATCAACATCAAACAAAATCAGACTATCATTTACAAATTCATGATCAAATATATTAAAAACAAGAGAATCAAATTGAACTTGATAGGGATTGCTCCCATAATCTAACAACCCCTTACCTCTCAATTTAGAAAATTCATTCTCTATGACTGCGGAATCAATATAGACTAAATTAGAATCAAGTGATAGTTTAACATAAGAAGAATCATAGGGGATATCCCACGCAAAACCATTTATTCCAGTAACTGTCACTTCCCCCTGCTTACCTGTTAAAAAACGATCTATCTTAAATTCTGAGTAAAGGCTATCTGAAAAATAGTCATAGAGCCACACCGAGTCTGAGATAAAAAATCCTGACAAATCAGGTTCCATAGTCAAACCAGTCAAAGTTGCTTCACTATAGCCTCTCCCCCCCGGCTGGTCAATGAACAACTTTCCTTTGTACCGGTCAAGATTATCTAAATTAGCAATAACATTCAGAGAAAGAGAATCATCGTAATCAATTTTTCCATTAACAAAAAATCTATTTTCAAAATAATCAACTCTAAAAAAATCATTAAACGTAATTGAGTCGATTGTAACTATAATTTCACCGCTGGCATTTTGCAAAGGGTATTCTCTTAAAGATGATTCGTACAATTCTGTCCTAAAACCTAACCTTAAATCTTTTTCCTTGAACCCATAACCATCCATCTCAACATAACCGGATAAATTAGTATGAAAGGCTTTTGAAACAATATTATTCAAATCAAAATCATTAACTTCCGCAGACAAAAAATAAATCCCGGGGTTTGGGTTAAAATCCATAAAACCATTACCATCGATAGTACATCCTTCAAAAATTGTTCCGTAAAGGGTATCAAAATTTAGAAGCCTGTTACTAAAATTGAAATCGGCATACAGGTTTTGAAATGACAACATAAACAAATCACCGGCTAAGAAGATATTTCCGCTTATTCCATCGCTTCCAAATTTAACAGTGCCATTAGCATCAATCAAACCCTTTAGTTTCGGTTTTAAATTGGCAGTCGTTTTAGTCAGATTAAGGTCATCAACTACAAACTCAATACTACCTGACAATTTCTCATCAATCAATAAGCTACCATCCAATTTAATTTTTGTTTGTTCCGATGAAACTGATAAATCCTGAAAGACTATTTGATTCTTGTGATAAGTAAATTTTCCATGAGCATTATCCAGCTTATATGCTTCCTGCGATGACAAAAAGTCAAATCTGTTAACTTCCATTGAATATGTTTCTTCACTGCCCTCAAATGACGCTTCCAGATTAATATCTTTAAATATAGCCGTATCATTTCTTTCGACTATACTAAAATTAAGATTATTAATTTTCAAATCATTCACAGCAAGTAAAGGTAGCAATAATTCTTTAGATGGTTGTTGTGATTTCGGCTTTATTTTAGGTATTAATAATTGACCGGTAGAATCTTTTTTCAATTCAATTCTGGCAGAATCTATATACAAATAATCGAATATATATCTTTCATTCCAGATATTAGATATTGAGTAAGCCGCTTTTAATTTGGGGAAATACAGAACCCGATAAAAATTCAAACTGTCATCATAAAATACAGATAATTCGTTCAACTCAAATTCACTAACAAAATTCCCTTTAATATCACCAAGAGTAAAACTTATATCTTTTTGATCTTTTATAGCTTTTGAAACTTGAGATTGAATCAACTGCTTCAATCCCCCAAACTGGAAATAATAGAGATAAACTCCAATAAAAAGAAATACTATCACAATTACTGTGAGTAACATTATTTTCTTAAACCATGACATTAGACATTACCAACTTTAGTTAAGATATCAACTGCAGCCAGATATCCATCTCCCGCAGATTGTCCTATATCTTCAATCACTTGCTTTATTAAATTGATTTCAACGCCAACATTCAGTGCACCGAGTATGTGCGAGTGTAACTGTTTAACCATATTTTCCATCATCAAAAAAACAATAATTGAAAGCTCTCTATCTTTTATATTAAGTTCTGAACGTGAAAGGACTTTTCCGTACCCCTCAAAAACCATCCACCGAAAAATCTCAGGAGCAATCTTTTCAACTTTTGTTTTAAGAGGTT
>JAYEHE010000493.1:0-1625 GCA_034659415.1 Candidatus Zixiibacteriota bacterium
ATTCAAAAGGCGATATTAAAAAAGCATTTGGCAAAGCAGAAAATGTTTTTGAAGATGAATATCAAACCGGATATCAGGAACATATTTATATTGAACCACAGGGAATTGTTGCTGAATATAAAAATGATAAAATGAATATTTATGGTTCGATGCAGTGTCCTTTTTATGTTGAAGGTGCAATTCAAGATGTGCTTGGCTGGAAAGCAAATCGTGTTCGTGTAATTCATTCTACGACAGGTGGAGCATTTGGCGGTAAAGAAGAATTCCCATCTCTACTCGCTTGTCAAGTTGCAGTCGCTTCAATAAAAACAAATCGTCCCGTGAAAATAATTTACGATAGAAACGAAGATATTATCTCCTCAACAAAAAGACACCCATCGGTTATAAAATATAAAATTGGTCTTGATGAAAATAATAAAATCATCGCTTTGGAAATTGATATTAATTTTAATGCCGGTGCTTATTCGACTATTTCACCTGTTGTCTTGCAGAGAGGAATTTTTACCGCAACCGGAGTTTATAATATTCAAAATCTTAAGGTGAAAGGTAAAAATTACAAAACAAATACCGTACCGAATGGAGCTTATCGTGGATTTGGTGCTCCGCAATCTGGTTTTGCAATTGAAATGTTAATGACGAATATTGCAAAGAAATTGGAAATAAATTCTCTGAAATTCAAAGAGAAATATTTGATAAAACATGGTGATTATACAGCAACAAATGGAATGATTCGTGGAGAAGTAAAATTGCCGGAAATGATAAAACTCGCAAAAAAAATATCAAATTATGAGACGAATTCTAAAGACAAAAACAAACTAATTGGAGTTGGAGTTTCACTATTTTCTCACGGATGTGGTTTCACAGGAAAAGGCGAAAACGATATAAAAGGCAAAATTATTTTAAAAAAAATCGACGAACAAGTTTTTATAAATGTATCAAGTGTCGAGATGGGACAAGGTGCAGAAACGGTCTTAAGAAAAATCGTTGCATACACACTTTCAATCCCGATAGCAAAGGTCACTTATGAAATTCCGGATACCAAAAAAGTTCCAGATTCCGGTCCGACCGTCGCTTCGAGAACTACAATGATTGTCGGCGGATTATTGAAAAGTGCGAGTTTGGAATTGAAAGAAAAGTGGAATTCAAAAGAGAAAATTACAATTACGAGAATCTATAAACATCCCGATTTTTTGAAATGGGACGATGATAAATTTGAAGGCGATGCCTATCCCGTATATTCCTATGGAATAAATATCGCGAAAGTAGAAGTCGATCCGATCACTTTAGAAATCGATATAAAAAAAATGTGGGCAGTTTATGATGTCGGGACTATTATTGACGAACGAGCTTTGCTTGGACAGATGCAAGGCGGAATGCTTCAAGGAATCGGTTGGGCAACAATAGAAATTATGAATTCAAAAAAAGGGAAATTGGTGCAGAAAAATATGACTGATTACAAAATACCCACGATGAAAGATTTCCCAAAATTTGAAATAAGGTTTATAGAAAATCCTTATGAATTCGGTCCGTTTGGTGCAAAGTGTGCAGGCGAGTTGCCATTGTTAGGTCCGCCACCTGCGATTGCCGAAGCTGTTTCAAATGCACTAAATATTCAAATTAAACAA
>JAYEHE010000494.1:0-7423 GCA_034659415.1 Candidatus Zixiibacteriota bacterium
ATGTAGCACTTCTGGGTGAAAAAAATAAATCGGGTGAGTTTCACCTTTATTGCAATTATTTTCAAAAAAAATCAGAACAATCCCACCGCAAACGGGCTTGTTGAAAAAATCTAATTTCTGTCATTGCAATGACAACTGGAATTTTGTGCGTGGTGTATATCCTCATACACCACGTAACGATATTGCATCAAAGTTATTTTTATTCTATAGTTTCTGTGAAAACAGGAACCCAGATTTTCTTATTTCTCTTTCATTTCAGATTCAGTCATAGTAATAACCATTAACAAAGACAAAGAAAACCTGGATTCCCAATCAAGGTTTGGAATGACAACGATAAAATCAAAAGCTGGGATAGATAAGGGTTCGACACGGTGAACAAAGCAATCTCTCTCTTTTTTTTATTAACCTTAAAATTCTTGTAACTATTTAGTTCTGCCGATAGTATATTATAGTATGATATATTTTTTGATAAGCATATTCATTTTAATTGCGATTGTATCTCTTCTGAGAGTCAGGCTCAAATTTGAGTTTGGGACTGACAACAACCTATTATTTATAGGACTTGGGAAAACCGGACCTGAGTTTGATTTTAAAACCAAAACTGGAATTATAAAATTTGCCGGCTTAAAATTGAAAAAATTTTCCTTTTCCAAGCCAAAAACTGAAAAAAAAACAAAACCTAAAAAGATTAAAAAAATAAAAAAACGAATACGTCCGTTTAAAAACATATTAAAGATTCTCCCCAATATATTAAATTCTGTCTGGAAATTTTTTATAGGTTTATTAAAATCAGTTATTGTAGAAGAATTTTCAGGACAGATAAAAGCTGGATTTGACAGTCCTGATAATACCGGCTTGCTCTTTGGTTATTATCAAGCGGCACTAAATGCGGTACCTTCGGTGATTGGCAGAGTAACTTATACGCCTGTTTGGGACGAAGCGAGTTTTAACGGAGCAGTAAGAGGCTCTTTTGCTTTACCAATGTACAGAATAATATTTCAAACTATTAAATTAGCGGTTTCACTACCGTTAAGAGATATCATAAAATTGGCGATAGGAAAAAAAGAAGGAGGCCAGGATGGCAAATAATGTAGTAGATATTTTAAAAGGTGTTGTCGGCGAGCTGAAAGATATTGCCCGTTCAGAAACTATTATAGGTGAACCTGTATCAATAGGTAAAACCACGGTGGTTCCTGTTGTAAAAATCTCTGTCGGGTTTGGTGCAGGCGGCGGTCAGGGCGAAGAAAACCAAAAGTCCGGATTCGGCGGTGGCGGTGGTGGTGGAGCCAGAATTGAGCCAGCTGGATTTATAATTATTGAAGAAACAAAAGTACGTTTTCTTGCCGCAGGTAAAGGCAAGTGGGACAATATCATAGATTCTATTCCTGGATTTGCTAAAAAAGTCGGAGAATGGACCAACAAATTAAAATCTGATAAAACCGATGAATCTGAGCATAAAACTAAATCTAACAAAACCAAATCTAATAATACTGAAAAATAATTACTCAGATTAAATCACTGTGTCCGATATAAAACAATAAAGAAACTGTATCTTGTCACTCTGGATTATATAGATATTTTACTGCCAGGTTACCCGATATGCTCTTTGACCATCAGAGGCTTGAGGTTTATTCCCTTTAAATTTGAGTATGATTTTTAATAAAGCATATCCAAAAAGAAAACCACCTACATGTGCCATCCAGGCAACACCACCTCCAGATGAACTGCTCATAACTACCATTAGTAGCTGATAAGCAAACCACATTCCAAGAACAAATTTGGCTGGAAGTTCAACAAACTGGATGAAAAAGAAAACAATCAAAACTGTTACTTTTGCTTTTGGATATAAAACCATATAGGCACCCATTACTCCTGCAATAGCACCCGATGCACCAACCAAAGGAATCTGAGAATTAGGACCAAATAGAGTAAACAAAATAATTGCTGAAAAACCAGCAACGATATAAAAAAGAATAAACCGCACTCGCCCAAAATAATCTTCCACATTATTACCATATATCCATAAAAAGAGCATATTTCCGATAAGATGCATCCATCCGCCATGCATAAACATCGAAGAAATCATAGTAAAATAAGTCGAAGCAGGAAAATCAGGGGTCAATTCCACTGAGTTCCAAAACTCAAAAGGAATATATCCATACTGAATTGTAAACCATTGAAACCCTTCACGTCCAAGCATCATCGAAAAAAGAAAAACTATTGCATTAATAACAATAAGTGCAACCGTTAATATCGGTTTTCGAACAGTGGGGATATTATCTTTAATTGGGAAAAACAAACTATCTCCTATTTACAGTTTTCTACCTTTTTCTAATATTTCTCTTATCCCTAACAAAGAAATTAAGATATTGTTCACCTACATTACCAGCCTGGTCATAAACCATAATTCCAAGATGATGTTTGCCATTTTCTAAAGGTTCATTTATCTCAATTTTGCAGTGATCATTTTCAGGGTCATATTCGACAAGTTGCCATTTCCCATCAAGTTCTACCTTAAAATCTAAATCATCATCTATTCCGGACAAAGTATCAATTGCTGTAAACAGGATATTACGAGTACTATTAAAATATGTTTTCCCGTTTCTATAGCTCAATTTAGAAATAACAGGCTTCTCAAAATCTTTAACTACCGCAAAAATTCCACCACCTGTTGATTTTGCAGTTATAATATTATTTTCATACAGATTATCCAACCACACCCAGGAATCTTTATCTTCATCAAGCCAACAAACACCGCCCTTTTTATTATATTTAGTTTGTGATGGGTATTCATATTTAATATCAAAATCTTCTTTGCAAACAAACGCCTTTGGCAATATTTGATAAATCTTTGATGTTATTCTTCTAATAGTTGAATTAGGCAGAAACAACTCATTAATTTCAATAAATCTTGGTTTATAAAATTTATTTTCCCCAAATAAAAATGACAACCTTCTATCCAAAGATATATTTTCATCATCTTCCAACCCGACAATAAAAATATTAACAGAATCAAAAACTCTGACATCGACTGTAGTATCGACAACAAAGGTTGCCCCAATTTGATCAATATGGCGGTATTCTGGTTTCGGCGAAATAAAACATGATTGTCTTGTCATTGATAAAATTTGCGGATATTCTCTGCCAATAATTTTTCCATTGCTATATAGATCAATTCTTGACTGACAACCTTGCCTTACCTTACCTTCCAAATATATAATTAATCCATCATCTACAATTTCATGTTCAATTTCAACAAACGGTTTGCCTTTGTCCAAAATTCCGTTGAAAATATTATCACTGAAAGCACAATCTTTATTAGCAAAAACAACCAATTTAATTAAAGCCTTGTCAATAACATTCGCTTCAACCTTACACACAACCTGTTTGCTATCTATAAATGATGTTTCCGCATCTTTTAACCACCCCCAAACATTAGCTCTTCCAAGGTAAGCAACGACAGAATCTATTTTAAGTTTTTCAAAACCTTCTTGAGGGGTGAAATAAAAATTTCTATGACGATTATCAACAATTTGCACAGAATCAAGATTAAATAAATAATTATAAGGATTCCATAAAAATTCAAACTCCAGAACCGAACTGTTTCCTTCAGTATCTGTTGCTACAATTTTTGCTTGATGAATCCCAATCTGCTCTTCGCCCTTAAGCCCAAAAATTCCATCGGTGATATAAGACTTGCTTCCGGAAAAACCATTTCCGGTTTTATTGTAGAGAGTTCGAACACGGTCCTCTTTATTAACCGCCTTAACATAATCATATTCTAACTCGGTAATACGGCTAATATCAAAATTTAATGAATCAAACTTGGTCTCAAAATAAAGTTTTTCATCAAAATAAATTTCCAGAGAATAAACAGTTTGTCTCATCCCTTGAGAACGCATTAAATCAAAACAGTCAATCAAAACCCCAAACGGACGGTTAAAATATAAGGTCGTATCCAATGTATAAGAATCGCCAGTATGATTTAACTCAAATGAAATCTCTCTTTGGTGGTTATCAAATAATGAGTGGTCATCAACCTGTTTAAAAAATATCTTCTCGAACACTGGCGAAATATTGTCATCAAGATTATAACCATGAGTTAAAATATTAATTGGGATGTTGTCTGCTGTTCTTTTTTCAAAATGCAAATGCGGCGCACCAATTCCGGTTTTCCCGGAAAAAGCAACTAAATCTCCTTTTTTAATTCTCACAGCATCTTTTTCAAAATACATATCTTGGTAATATCTTTGGTCTGTAAACTGAGAATCAATGACCATTTCTTCTATTTCGTTGTTGAATTTTGCTAAATGGTAAAAAACATAAATAAAACCGTCATCGCCTTTAATATATAATGCTTTACCAGAGCCATAATATGACATTTTGATTCGATACAAATAGCCGTTTTCAGGCGAATATACCTTTTTACCTATTCTACCGCCGGTTCTAAGATCAGTACCGGTATGAAAATGCCCTTGACGAAACTCTCCAAAACCGTCTGATAAATCAATTGTACCTTTCAGGGGCCATAATTGTTCAGCGAAAATTGAAGCACTTAACAACAAAAAACAACAAATTGAGCAAATAATTGCATAGTGATAATTTTTAGTCATATAAACATTCCTATTTTAAACCTTAAACGAACTAATAAATTTTTTGATTCAAAAACAATCAGTTTTTGTATAATTTTTGCATGTCAGTATTGCAATATCGTTATTTTAGCTTATATTCCTTAGTTCTGTTTATGAACAGATTTAAAATTGAAATTAGTTTAACCATAAGGAGTTCTGTAAAAGATGTTTGAAGCCCTGAGAAAAATGATTTTACCGATTATAGTAATCGTTTTAGTATTTTTTGTCGGCATGATTATCCTGCAATGGGGAATGGGTCTATCTAGCCGTAGTCAATATGAAAATTCTAATGTTGCCGCAGTAATTAATGGACAAGAAATAAGCTGGCAACAATTTAATCGAATCTATGACAATCTGATTCAATTTGAATACCAAAAAAATCCAGATGAAGATATATCTAATTCCAAAAAAATAGAAATCCAAAATGATGCATGGAATCAGCTTCTCCACGACCAGCTTCTTATGCAAGAAGTTAATAAACAGAATCTAACTGTTTCAGAAAAAGAAATTTATGAGTACTTAAAATATTCACCTCCGCCAGACCTGCAAAAAATGCCGGATTTTCAGACAAATGGTAAATTTGATTATCAAAAGTATATGAATACTATGGCTAATCCCCAGGCTGCTTCTTTCTGGAAATCAGTTGAAAATTTTGTTACCAATGATATTCTAAAATTGAAATTGCAAGAGCAGATTATTCAAACTGCACATATTACTGACCAAGAAGTAAAAAATCAGTTTATTATTAACAATGAAAAAATAAAAGTTGGCATGATTAATGTCTCTTATGATCGTTTCTCTCGCCCTCCTCCTAAAAATTCTGATGAAGAACTTATGGCATACCATGAAGAACATCTTGATGATTATCCGATGGACGAAAGAGCTTCTCTTATGATGGCCTTGCTTGAAAAAGAACCATCACCGTATGATTGGGAGGTTTCCTCAAACCGTGCCCATGAATTATATGACTCAATTCAGAATGGTGCTGACTTTGCTGAATTAGCTAAAACATATTCTGAAGATAACTCTGCTGAAAAAGGTGGAGATTTAGGCTGGTTTCCTAAAGGACAAATGGTTGAAGAATTTGACAGAATGGTCTTTTCAATGAAAAAAGGCGACATATCCAGACCTGTCAGAACTCAATTTGGCTGGCATATCATTCAATTAAATGACCTCAAACAGGAAAATGATCCTAAAAATAAAGGCGAGAAAATTGATAAAGCCCTTGCTTCTCATATTTTAATTAAATCACAAGCATCTCAACAAACATTAGATAATATGTATAATCGTCTTCAGGATTTCACTGCCGCTGTTGAAAATATGTCTTTTGAAGAAGCCATCAAAGAATTAAATATTCCGGTTAGAAAAACTTCTCTGTTTTTCAGAGATAAAAATATTCAATATATTGGAAACCATAGATTAGCAAACGCATTTGCTTTTGATAATGAAGTCGGCAGTATTTCTTCTATACTACAAAATAATTCAGCTTATTTTGTTTTGAAAGTCGAGGAAAAAGTCCCTGCATGCCAAGCAACTTTTGAAGAAGTCGAAGAAAAAGTAAATCAGGACTTACTGCTTGCAAAAGTATCTCAAACCTGCAGAGATACAGCTCAAACAATTTATGATGAAATTGCAAACGGCACTTCGTTTAAAAAAGCCGCTATAAATCATGGAGAAGAATACGTAGAGTTAGACCCGTTTGTCAGAGGTGGATTTGTAAAAGAAATTCGCAGAGACCCAAACGCTATCGGTACTGCTTTTTCACTTACTGAAAAAGGTCAATACTCAGAACCTGTGGACCATGTTCAAGGAAGTGTAATTTTCAATTTCCTTGATAGAACATCTCCGGATTTAACTGACTTCACAGCAATAAAAGATTCTATTTACAATGCAATGTTAATTTCCAAACAGCAGGAATTGTATGGCAACTGGTTTAAAAATTTAGTGGAAACATCTGACATTCAAAATTTCATCCCCGATGCCCTTGCCGCCAGACAAGACTATTAATAAAGTATAAGAAAATACAAAATAAAAAGGCTCTTTATTTCAGGAGCCTTTTTTCATGACCTGAATTAATTTAACTAACGCAACCAGCATCCATGCTACTTCCAGAATTACAAATGGAATAATATTTGACGCATAAGCGTATATACCAGCTATCCCTGAACCAACAATATTCATCAATAAATAAATTCTGCTATCTTCGGAAATTTTTTTTAATAAATTTAATCCAAATGCAAAAAGTAGAATTAAAACACCCACAGAACCAAACCAGATAGATTGCATTTAAAATTCCTTTCATAAAATATATTATATGCTCAGTCGGATTCCATCCCGACAGGTCATTTATTATCCAATTTAAGAGCACACGATATATATCGGAAATATAAAAATAACAGGAATATCAAGAGTTTCGTTGGGAAAGTCTCGAAGAGACTTGCCTATTCTTGTTTTTTATATTTAGAGATAATTGGGCAGTTCTCAAGAAAAGAGAGAACTGTCCTACTTTTCTGTAGCTGTCTGGGAATGGAATATCAACCCTAAATAAATTTGGGGTTACCACACAAGTTATCTTCGCTTATTGACATCTAACAAAGGGGAAATTACAACCGGCAGAATATTAAAAATCAACGCCACATCTACAAATTGGTGTAATTGGGTCCTTCACCGCCCTGAGGTGTTACCCATTTAATAACCTGATAAGGATCAACAATATCACAGGTTTTGCAATGGATACAATTGGATGGAGTAAGCATCAGTTTTTTCTTGCTCTCGTTATCAGGGTCATCTTC
>JAYEHE010000495.1:0-1622 GCA_034659415.1 Candidatus Zixiibacteriota bacterium
TTTGCGGGTGATTCCTTCAAGACATCCTGAATTAAGGGGTGGGGTATAAATTTTATTTTTATTTACCCAGAAGATATTAGCCGATGTTACTTCGGAAACTCTGTCATTTTCGTTGAGCAGTAAGGCATCATCACAATTTTTATTAATTGCTTCTCTTAGAGCCGATGCATGAATAGCGTATGAGATAGTTTTTATCTGTCTGAAAATAGATTCCTGATCTACTCTCAAGTTTGATAAATATAATTTGAATGGATAATTCGGTATTTGGTGGTGGGCGGCTGAAATAATAATCTGTGATTCTCCTTGCTGACCCACCCACCTTGACGCCTCGCCTGCAGTTACGGTAATTCTGATTTTAGTAATTCTTGAAGGATGCTTGCTGTTTGTATTTAGAACCCATTTTTTTAGAGTTTCTTTTTTTACGGGTATTTTAAAACCAGTAACTTTAGCGCCTCTGTAAAGACGGTTAAGATGTTCGTTGAAAAATATAATCTGTCCATCTATTCCCAAGCAGGTTTCGAAAAGTCCTTCGGCATAAAGCAAAGCATTATCAAAGACAGAAATTTTATCCTGCCCTCTTTTAACAATTTTGCCATTTATCGAAGTTATTAATTTCATGTTTTATTCAACACCAATCGCTCTAAAGAGGTTTTTTGCTTTTAGAAGCATTTCATTATACTCATTTTCAGGGTCGCTGTCAGCTACAATTCCACCTCCGGCATGTAAATAATATTTACTGTCTTTGTGCAGGATAGTTCTTATGGCAATATTAAAATCTGCCTGCTTGCCCCAGACATAGCCGATGCAACCAGTATATACATTGCGTCGGATTTTTTCGAGCTCCAAAAGGATTTCAACCGCCCTTTTTTTGGGTGCTCCGGTAATTGAGCCACCGGGAAGCATCGCATTAATTATATCGCTTATTTTTATGTTATTGTCTGTTTGACAAGTAATTTCTGATACAAGATGAATTACCGATGAATATATCTCTGGCTTGAAAAGTTCATTGACTTTGACTGTGCCTGTTTGTGCAACTTTCCCTAAATCGTTCCGCTCCAAATCAATAATCATCAGCAGTTCCGCCTTATCTTTTTCTGAGTTTAGCAGGGTATCAAGATGAGTTTTTCCTTCGGTTATGGATGCACCTCTTTGGATAGTTCCTTTGATTGGACAGGTGGAAAGTATATTGTTTTCTTTTTTGAACATTCTTTCCATCGATGAAGAAAGTATCTGAAAATCACCAAAATTTAGAAAAGCAGAATAAGGAGCAGGGTTAAAATTCCGCAATTTAGAATATACGTGGAACGGGTTTTGTTTAGATTCTACTTCAAAACCACAAGTGAAATTAGCCTGATAAATATCACCTTCTTTTATATGATGTTTGACCTTTTTAATTTTTCTTAGATATTCATCTTTGGTGTAGGTGGTTTTAATTTTATTTTTATTTAGTGAAATGTTATCAGTAGAAATATCTGTTGATTCAAGCAGGTCGGTAAAATTATCAATGTTAGGATTTGATGAAACTAATTCTTTTGTAATATGATCATAGATTAATACAACATCGTATATCAAAAATTGAATATCAGGAATAATAGATTTTTTTCTATTTTCTAATCCTAACA
>JAYEHE010000496.1:0-1619 GCA_034659415.1 Candidatus Zixiibacteriota bacterium
GATCAATTTGTTCCTGAGTGAAGCCAAGTTCTAAAGCAACTCTTTGAGGGAATTTACCATTTGGTTGATGGAAAATAGCATATTTAAAATCCGAAGGTTTCATTCCTGCTTTTTTAAGAATAGCATTTGATGCTCCTTTGGTATGTGCAAAATATGCTTCTTCACCGGTAAAACGACCGGCATGCTGAGGATAAAACTGATGTTCTCTGCGCCAGAAATCCGGCATATCTGTCATATAAGAATGAGTAAACATAATTTCTGCAATTAGATTATCATTCCCCATAATAAAAGCACCGGCACCGGCGGCGGCTGAAAATTCAAGCGCATCCGAAGGTGCACCTTGTGAAGTATCAGCGGCAATAGCCAGTGCATATTTCATCTCGCCTGCTTTAATATGGGACAGAGCAACATACATTGCTTCGCTTCCCGCTTTACAAGCAAACTCAAAATCTGCACAATGAATATCAGGAGTGGCGCCAAGCGCTTCGGCAACTGTTGTCCCTGATGGTTTAACAGCGTACGGATGAGATTCCGAACCGATATAAATAGCACCAAGGTCTTTTGGGTCAACCATCGGTGCTCTTCGTAACGCATTACGAGCCGCCTCAACTGATAAAGTGATTGTATCCATATCCGGAGGAGGAACGGATTTTTCTTTGAGCATTAGTCCTTTTTTGTAACTGGGAGCGTCAGCACCCCATACTTTGGCAATCTCTTCCACTTTGATTCTATGCCTTGGAAGGTGAGCACCATAGCCTACAATTCCTGCCATAAGAGCCTCATAAGTTTATAGTTAAATTTAAGTGTCTTCATTTTATGAATAATAAAATATTAAATAAATCACAAAAAAACAAGTATAACCATGAATTTTTGTTAAAAATACCTAATAGGGACAATCTAAATCCATTTATTATTTTCAAACTAATACTATAACTACAAATTATGCCGATAATAACAGAATGAGAATAATATTACTGATATTAACATTTTTTTCTGTTTTTTGTACATATCAATGTAATGCTAATGAGCATAAATTCTCGGATAATCTATTAGCCTCACAGAAAAATAACAGCTCTGCCTTTTTTGAAGGAGATAGTCTAAATTACATTTTCACACCACCACAGCAATTAAAAATAGATTTCGACAATGCAACTGCCGATAGTTATTCATTGGCATTAATTCCTAAAAAGAATAATTATGATGACGCTGAAATAACAATTGGAGTTAATATTTTCTCGACCAAATCAGAATTCAAAATAAATAACCTGATTCAGCAGGACACAATTTCGATTAAAGAACACTATGGCGAAAATCTAATTATTAATAAAATTAATGATGTTTTTAATTTTAACGGTGAAAAATTAATTGCTTTTTATTTTGAAAATAAAATAGAATTCATTCCAAATGTTATAACAGCTTACTATTTCAAAAACAGGGAAGTTATTATCTTTGAAATGTCCATCACAAGCAATTACCCCCGCTTTAAAGCTGAACAGTATTTCACTGAAGTTACTGAGGGATTTAAAGTTCTGCCAAAAGGAAAGATTTAAGCATATTTTATTATTTTTAAATTAATTTAACCATCCTGCAACATTTTTTCAACTAATCCGTAAATTCAT
>JAYEHE010000497.1:0-1619 GCA_034659415.1 Candidatus Zixiibacteriota bacterium
ACTCTGAGCGATTAAACCAAATGAAAATATATTCAGGGATTAATTCGTTATCATCTTTTACTTCAAATACTGTATAGGCAGGTGATAATATTGCTTTATCATCATTTTTTAATAATGCTACTGTAATTTTTTCTCCATTTCTTGAAGTTACGGGACTATATGCAAATTGATTATTTTCAATAACACGATAGTTTGACATATCAGTTCCTGTAGTGTTAGCAATGGAAATGATAAATTTCTTTTGAATACTAACTCCCAAAAGATTAGTAACCGCTAAATCTTTGTTTCGTTTATCAACTAATTGTATGTAATCGCCCAAACGCTTATAGTTATTCATCTGTATTCTCATTTTTTGGGTTTAACATTTTTACTGTATTGTCAGCAAGTAGAATTTTCATTTGGCTAATGGCAATTTGATTTAGTTTTACCAATCGGTTGCTTTGCTCTATGCCATCATTAATAAAAACAGCATTGAGGTTCTCCAGATTAGACAAACAAACCAGTTGAGTAACATTAGCGTAGTCTCTTATATTTCCTTTTTTATCAGGATTTGCATCTCGCCATTGTTTTGCTGTTTTACCAAAGAGAGCCATATTTAACACATCCGCTTCATTGGCGTAAACAAAAGAGATTTGTTTTTTACTCAGGTTTTGTGGAATAAGATTTTCTTTAATGGCATCCGTATGTATGCGGTAATTTATTTTGGTGAGGTTGCGTTTAATGTCCCAACCAAGCTGTTTTTGCTCTTCATCTTTTAATCGTTGGAACTCTTTTATTAAAAATAGTTTAAATTCAGCAGAAATCCACGATGCAAATTCAAAGGCAATATCTTTGTGTGCATAAGTACCACCATATCTTCCTGCTTTTGCAACTATTCCTATTGCATTAGTACTGTTAATCCAGTTTTTACTTGAAAGAATAAAACCATTAGACCCTGATTCATTTTTAATGTTACGGAATTCCGTAACATTAAAATTAGGATTGTGCATCTTCTCCCATAATCCCATAAATTCAATTGTATACCGAGTACTCATCCAGTGGGAAATAACCAAGCCAGTAGCTTCAGCATTTTTATGTTTGGCTATGTCTGTGATGGATATATAATCTTCATTATCAGATTTGACAATAGTAATTTCGTTGCCTTTTATCTCTATTTTCTGCTTTTTTTTACTCATAATTCATATCCAAGTGTTTTAAAAGCGTTAATCAATTGGTTTTGCGAGTCTTTTTCTTCTTGCAATAATGTTTTGAAATCTGTTTGGATACGCTTCATTTCTGTATCAAAATCAATTCCGCTGTCTTTATCTACAAACTCAATGTATTTACTTGGCACAAGTGAAAAGTTGTTTGCTTCTATATCTTCAAACTTGGCAGATTTGCAAAACTCAGGCACATCTTTATAAGTGGTTTCAAAATCGGTTTGTTGCCAGTTGTGGTAATTTAAAGCCACTTTTTCAATGTCTTGTTCTGTCAGTTGAACATATTTCTTTTCGTATTCGCTGCCCCAACGCCTTAAATCCATAAACAAGATTTCTTTTTCTCGATTACGGTATTTTTTGTCTATGCTATTTATGTGGGCTGTTATCTCTTTTTTATTTTTGTTGAGAATCCAAAGCGTT
>JAYEHE010000498.1:0-1616 GCA_034659415.1 Candidatus Zixiibacteriota bacterium
ATGCTTTTAGTTGTTGTTCACTTGATGTTAACTGTTGATTAGTGGCTTTTAGTTGTTGTTCACTTGCCCTTAATTGTTGGTTTGATGCTTTTAGTTGTTGTTCACTTGATGTTAACTGTTGATTAGCGGCTTTTAGCGTTGATAGGTAACTTGCTTGCTTACGTTCATAACGACTTAGTATTACAATAATAATACCTGTTAATAAAAAACTTAACACTATCAGAGCTATTTGAACTGACTTAACTCGTTGAAGATCTCTGGTTTTAGCTTGTTGGAGGGTTGCTTCCATATCATCTGCTTGATTAAGGAAACTATAGAACACCTTATCGAAATATTGGTCAATGTCTGACCCTGCAATTGATCTGTCAGGATTAGCATATCTTTCTTTGGCTATATTTCTAAAAGCTCTGATTTTTTCCAATGACTTCAATAAACTCTTGTGGTGTTCAGGGTCATCAAGAGGAATGTATGTGCCTTTGTCATTCTGCCCCCCATTAAGCATTGCTAATATGTTCCATTCAGCTTGGTCAATGTAAGCCCATACTTCATCAATATTTACGTTTTTATCACCACTAATAATTTCTTCGAGCAATAAATGAGCGATTGTAGTTTTGATTTTGGTTTCCATTGTGGCATGAAAAAGAGGATAATATTGTTTTGGTATTTGGGAGAAAGTATTTGCGGAGTACCATATTATTATCGCAACGAGAAGACCCATGAATCCAACCGGAAGATATATTTGCAAGATTTTTCGAGAGAAAGAGAATCTTTTTTCTTTATCAATCTTTTGATTTTTTTCTAAAAATTCATCTTTTGATTTTTTGTTTTCCATTTTTTGTATTTTCCCCAATAGCTAAATATTCTCAATTTCTTTCAGCAATATTTTTTTTGTGCTATTCCCTTCGGTGTAAAATACATTGCCTGATTCAATATCTAAAAAAACGCTTCTTCTTTCAACCCCGCCTACTCGCATATTATTTAATTCTAAATTTGATTTTTTCAAATAATACAGAACTGATTCTATGACTTTATTTGGAATATCTCCTTCTCTGAGAACATTTGCACCGCCAACAATAGATATTTCCAAATCAGAAGTTTTTGCTCCGAGTTTATTTATGGATTCAAGCAAAGATTCAATAGCATCAGCAGAGAATTTAGTGTTTTTAGCCGAAAGTGATTTGCCGGGAAGCATAATATGAGCTATTCCACCAATTTTCAGATTTCTATCATATACTACCAATGCAACACAAGAGCCAAGAGCTATTGATTGTAAAATAATCGGTTCTGATGAAACTTGAATTTCACCAGTATCAACATCAATAATTTTAAGATTAGATAAAAACTCCATTTATTTATAACTTCCGTATATATAAAATTTTGTTTCTTATCAACGTTATATTGATAATATATAATATCGGAAATAAAAGCAAGTAATTGACATAAATTGACAGATTATTAGCAAATTACTAATAAAGACAAAAAGAACCTGGATTCCCGATCGGAGTCGGGAATGACAGGGAAAAGTTACCTTTAGAGAAAGTCTCGAAGAGACTTGCCTTGCTAAAAAAAAAGAGATCCGTAAATATTGTTGTTATATTTTTTTCTGTCGTTCCTGT
>JAYEHE010000499.1:0-1609 GCA_034659415.1 Candidatus Zixiibacteriota bacterium
TGCTCACGTTTAAAGACTTCACCGTTTTCAATGTTAGCCAGCAAATCACGATAACGTTTTTCATGCTGCTTTTCAGCGACAGAAATGGCATTCCAAGCAGCGGCAATCACCGGGAAACCCTCTTTCAGAGCAATCTCGGCAAAAGCAGGATAGAGCTCGGTATGCTCCTCATTTTCACCCATCGCTGAGGCCAATAGATTCTCCACAGTGGTACCCATCTTGCCAGCTGGATACATGGCAGTAATTTCCAGATCGCCACCTTCAAGAAATTTAAAAAAACGCTTGGCATGCTCTTTTTCCTGATTAGCCGTTTCCTCAAAAACATCGGCAATCTGCACATAACCCTCTTTTTTTGCAATACTGGCAAAATAGGTGTAACGAGTTCTCGCCTGAGATTCCCCGGCGAAAGATTTCAATAGGTTTTTTTCTGTTTCTGTCCCTTTAATGCTTCCTGACATGAATTTTCCTCCTGTTTATTGATGTGTGGTTACCCATCACAATAGGGGCAACCAGTTATGTTTTATTAATGCTGTAGTTAACCCTATTTCTGAATTTCCTCAATGGAATATCCATCGCCCTGGCAATTCCCTCACCGTAAGCGGCGTCAATTTTTTTTCATGACATAATCCCTTCGGTTTAAAGGTTAAAAGTTATCAGATGATTATTAATAATTCTCTTATAAGAACTATTCTTATCTATATCACAAAAAAAAGCCTTAGCAGCAACAATTTTTTTAGGATTTAAGGCACTTATGACAGGTTCCATAAACCACGATATTTTTCCGATCGATTCGCCCCCAGGAGTGAACTTCTTCCGGCAAAGAGGCATTATCAATATATTGCCACTGAAAATCGATAATCTCCTTACATTCGCGACAGATTAAATGATGGTGTTGAACCTGCGAAACTTCAAAATGTGCCTGACTTTCAGATGTTTCAACTTTATTGACTAATCCGAGGTTTGCAAAAGTCCCCAGGGTACGATAAACAGTATCCAACGACAAGGTTGGCATCCCCTGCATCAAGCGCTGATGAAGTATTTCCGCAGTAGGATGATCTGTAGCCCGTGCCAGTTCCTTAAAAATCTCCAGACGTTGTGGAGTTAAACGCAAATCTTTATCACGGCAGGCTTGCGTAAAAGCATCGAGCTGATTTTTTAAAGTGGGCTTCATCTGTCCCGCCAAAATCTACATAAGAATTATTACTAAATAGGAATATAATGAAGACTGAATGGGTTTGTCAAGTTGAAAAAGGGGAATCCTGTATTTTGAACCTTAGATCCCGTGTGACGCAGCCGGAGATGGAGAATGGCGTTGCGATCAGAGCGGCAAATATTTGAGAAAAGCGAGTTTTTGCCGATCCGCATAAGCCATTCTCCGTTTCTGGGAACCCGGAGGGCAAGGAGGTCGGGCGTCTTTCTTTGCTTCGTTTCTTTGGACGCACAAAGAAATGAAGGTGCCGAGCGGGGGCGCAACCCCGCGAACTTGATTTTATTTCGCAAAGGGTAAGAGTCACAAATCGGGATTTTATCTATTGCTACTTCGAAAAAAAGTTGTCTGTATTATTTCAATAAGTTATCCGGTTCTCATTCGTTTTTTTTGGGTGAACTC
>JAYEHE010000500.1:0-7343 GCA_034659415.1 Candidatus Zixiibacteriota bacterium
CGTTTCTTATCCATCAGATGCTACCGCTGATCCGGGTGACAATCTAAATTTTAGCATAGGCTTAAAAAACACAGGGAATAATACGGACTCTTATAGCATCACCACCAGTTCTGCATCTGGATGGACTGTAATAGAAGACCCGATTATTTCGTTGATATCATCTCAGGAAGGTAATATTTCCTTCAGCGTAGAAGTACCAATTGATTTTACATCGCTGGCAGATACTATTGATTATACTGTATTCTCTAATAAGAACCCTGATTTAAATTTTAGCAACTCGGTTATAATCACAATTGATGAACAACAGATTACAACAATTATGACGGTGGTTAATGAACCAACAACAACTTTTGTATATCCGGGAGAAACTTTTAGAATTTTTATCGGTGTCAAAAATGACGGGACAACCTCTGATTTATATAATATTAGTTCATCTTCCCTATTAGGTTGGACAACAGAAAACGAAAACGATATTTTCAACCCATCAGGGAATGAAGTAGATATCTATTTCGATGTTGTGGTACCTCTTCATGTTGACACTTTGTATGATACTGTTACTTACACTATTTCATCTTTAATCGACCCATCCCAAACATTTACCGGACAAGTGGAGCTAATCAGTACTTCCGATATAATTGTGGGCTTGACGGTAGTTGAACCGGCTGTTAACAAATCAGCTTTTCCGGGTGACACAGTAACTTTTTCGGTCGAAGTCCTCAATACTGGAAATAGTACAGATATATACAAGATGGAATCTATATCCACTAAAAACTGGGTAACGATTGATGATGATAATATTTTAAACAGTCCCGATAATATTAAAGAAGTATTTTTCAAAGTGGTTGTTCCTGATGAATTAATTGATCAGTTTGATGTTATTGATTATACCGTTTCTTCCAAAATTGACACTTCAAAATTTTACTCCGGTACAGTAGTTATAAAATCATCTTATAATAGCATCTATGCTTTAACTGAAGTAACAGAACCAATTGATCAATTTGGGAAAATCGAAACTACAGCCAGATTCAGTTTTAAAATCAGGAATGAAGGTAACTCTGATGATATTTACGGATTGAAAGCTAATTCATCTGAAGGTTGGAATACTACTGTCTTGGATTCTATACCTAATCCGGTAGGTGAAGTCCTTAAAGTTAATTTCGATATTGATATTCCTGCTAATGGCGAAGGTGTCGTTGATAAAATTTTCTACAAAATATTTTCATATAAGGATATAACTAAATTCATAGAAGGTTACGTCAATCTTACTGTTTCTTCCTCGGAAGCATTTGTAACATTAAATCGCCTGACAATTCCTTCAAATAAATCCGGTTCCCCCGGTGATACTATTAGTTTTTCCTTTGATGTTGCCAACGATAGCAATAGTACCGATAAATATCATTTTACTTCCCAATCCCAATTTAATTGGGAAATTATTAACCCAAGTGATTTTTTAATCGCTCCTTCTGATACGCAAACTGTTTTATTTGATGTAATTATTCCAACTGATGCCGGCGATGTTGAAGACCATATTTCATTTGAACTATCATCTCTTATTGACCCATCTCAATCTTATTCAGGTAACGTAATTCTCACCTGTTCTAAAAAACCATTTGTCAAAATGAATGTTGTGAAATTCCCGAAAGATCAAGCAGGAGCACCAGGCTTAACTTCAAAATTTACAATTGAAATTCAGAACAGTGGGAATACCGAAGACATTTATGGACTTACTGTTTCATCTGCACTTGGATGGTCTGCAGTAATCCCTCTTGATTCTGTTAGAAATAATCCAGGGGAAACTGAAATATTCAGTTTTGATATTTTAATTCCAGATACAGTTTTGGACATTGTTGATGAGATTACATATAAAGTATTTTCATACATTGACCCTGGTGTATTTTATGAAGGAATTGTCAACTTATCAGTTTTGACTACTGATGTTGATGGTGACTCCAAAGATTTACTTCCTGATAGATTTGAAGTTATGCAAAACTATCCAAACCCGTTTAATCCATCTACTACTATCCGTTTTGCTTTACCGGAACGTTCTATAGTCAATATCAGAATCTACAATATTCTTGGACGGGAAGTTAAAGATATTAATCTTGGAAATATTTCTGCCGGTTATCATCAGATTGACTATGATGGCTCAAGTAATGCCAGTGGAATTTATTTTTATAAAATATCATCTGATTTTGGGGAAATTTCCAAAAAAATGATACTTTTAAAATAATTTAATTATAAAAATCTGTAAAAACCCGATAAATTTTTATCGGGTTTTTTTGTTGTCAGAAAGAAAATTTGACACCATATTATTATAAATTGAATATTAACTTTGCAATATTGGTAAAATTTTGAATATTTCTCATAAATCATACGGAAAAACCGATGTCGGGCTGGTAAGAGAGAAAAACGAAGACAACCTTTTTCTGGACAAAGAAAACGGCATCTATGTTGTCTGCGATGGTATGGGTGGACACTCCGCCGGCGAGATAGCATCACAAACCGCTGTCAATCTTTTCAAAACTGTCTTTGATAATTATCAAAAAGAAATGCTTAATGAAAATAATCTTCTACCAATTACCGAAACCCTACCTCCAAAAGGAAATTTACTCCTCAAAATTATCAGGCTTGCCAATAGGTCAATCTACCGCCAGGCTATGGACAATTCATCTCAGTCCGGCATGGGAACCACAGTTGTTGCAGTTGCTTTGGAAAATGATTTTATCTCTGTTGCTCATGTTGGGGATAGTCGGGTTTATCTATTGAATAAAACAGAATTAAAACCTCTGACTGAAGACCATTCATTTATTGTCGAAGCACAAAAAACATCGGACATGACCGAAGAAGAATTAAGCAAAATTTACGGAAAAAATGTTATTACCCGTGCTTTGGGAGTAAAAGGTACTGTTCAAATTGATTATTCTTTACATAAATTGAATGAATCTGATAGAATAATTCTATGCTCTGATGGATTATGTGGTTTTGCTTCTGACAAAGAAATATTTGAAACCGCTTCAAAAAATAAAGAAAATTTGGAAAACATCGTCGATTCTTTGATAAAATTGGCAATTGATAAAGGCGGAAAAGACAATGTAACTGTAGTTGGTGTAGAAATAACTGATTTGATTAAAACTGTCCAAAAACCAATAACCCCATTTACTATTAAAGACGAATCACCGGAAACTTTATCTCAATCTGATTACTGGCTACAAATGTTCATGACCAAACCTGATAGTAATCAAAATGATTCTAATAAAGACAGCGGTCCAAATAAATTTTTGCTCTTCTCAATATTTGCGGCATTTATAATTATAGCCGCTACTATTATCTATATGTCTGGTAATAATTAAATAAGGCAAACAAAATTATTGACTTATAATTTTTAGAATATATAATTCAAAATCAATATGCGCCCATAGCTCAATTGGATAGAGCGTCTGACTACGGATCAGAAGGTTGGGGGTTCGACTCCTCCTGGGCGTATTTTTTATTAGAAATTTAAAACCTACCAAATTCAGTCAAATATATTCAAATCTTAAAACATAGTTTTTTATAATTGCTAATAAATTGATTTGTGAAATAGAATTTAATAAGCTCGGTTAATTGCCCTGCCTTATACCCAAACGTTCTTATAAAACAAGGTCGAAGCAAAAACATGCTTCGACCTTTTGTCATACTATAAAAATAATTATTCTTCTATTTGTTTAGTAACTGCTTCGTCAAAAACTTCTCCATAGCCCGATAAAAATCGAAGGTGTTCTCTTCATTGCGAAAACCATGTCCCTCGTTGTCTTTGACCATATAGACAACCTCAATACCACGACCTTTTAATGCTTCAACAATCTGATTAGATTCATCAATATTCACTCTTGGATCGTTTGCTCCCTGAGCTACCAGTACTGGAACCTTTATATTATCTACATGAAATACTGGCGACGCTTCAGCCAAAAGAGCACTGTCTTTAACCGGATCCCCAACCATTTCGTGCATCATATCAAGGTACAACTTCCAATAGGGAGGCATCGTGCTCATAAAGGTAAACAGGTTGGAAACGCCAACATAATCTACACCACAGGCATACAGGTCAGGTGTAAAAGCAAGGCCGGCTAAAGTTGCATAGCCACCATAACTGGCACCATAAATAGCAACCCTCTCAGGATCAGCAATTCCTTCGTCAATAAGCCATTTGACGCCATCAGTTATATCGTCCTGCATCTTCTTGCCCCATTCCTTGAACGATGCTTGCCAAAAAGCCTTACCATAACCAGTAGAGCCTCGGAAATTCATTTGAAATACAGCAAAACCACGATTTGCCAAAAACTGAACCTCGCCACGAAATCCCCATGAATCTCTCGCCCATGGTCCACCGTGCGGATTTACTACTACTGGCAAATTTTTGGCTTCAACACCTTTTGGAACAGTTAAATACCCGTGGATAGTTAAACCATCACGTGATTTGTAGGATATCGGTTTCATCTCAGCTAATTGATCTTCTGGCAACCACGGATTTCTATCTGCAAGTTTTGTAATCTCGTTTGTATGTGTATCAAAAAGATAATAAGAACCGGTCGAGCGACCGCTCATTGTACGAGCAATAAAAATATCCTCATCACGATTATGGGAAGTTAAATAGGTTTCATATCCGGAGAACCGTTCATCTAAAATCTTGTAGTACTTTTCCATTACTGAATCGAGAACTATCCTTTGGTTCTTCCAATCGACATAACCAATTTCGGTCAATACTTTACGTTTACGGGAATAACTGAGACCAGAGACATCAACTTCCGGATGCTCATACAATACTTCCATCTCAACATTTTTATCTAAATCATACTTGACGATTACTTCACGATCCCGTCCTAAATTAGATAAAGCATATACATATTTATTATCGAATGTAAAGAAAATTGGCTGAAAAGAATCTTCAAAGCCAATAGTCATAACCTCTTTGAATTCACCCTTACTGCCGTCTCGATACAAAATAGTGTTGTTAATACCATCAGTACGCATTGCAACCCTGACATTGTAATCGTGGTCAGTCATCCATCCCGAAATATTGCCGGGGTTCTTGGCAACTAAGGTTAGCTCGCCAGATTCAGTATTTAACCTATAAACATCAAATACTTTCGGATCTTCTTTGTTCAACGAGACAAGAATATCCGTTTTATTATCCGGCATATCATCAACAAATTGAGCCTTAACACCTTCAAAAGGAGTCAAATCAGTCAAATTACCACCATCTGGATCTACGCCAAAAACATGGAAGTTTTCATCACCACCAAAATCCTGGCTGTACAGAATACGATTGTCGCCTTTCCACCAATATGACCATATATCACGTTCTGTTACGGAAGTAACCCGAGTGATTTCTTCTGAGCCAATCTTCTGCACAAAAATATTCATCCGTTTTTCATAAGGCTTTGTAAATGAAATATACTCGCCATCAGGAGAAATTTGGAAATAGGCTTGTTGAGGATTCTTAAAGAAATCCTCCATAGGAATGATTGTTGTCTTCTCAGCTACACAACCCACAAATGAGCATAGCAACATTACTGACAAAACTGACAACACTGTTATTAGTGTTTTTTGCACAATAAAAACCCTCCACTTAGTATGATTAGTCTCCTGCCTCAGACAGGAACAATTTAATTCGAAAGGATATATCTACCAACGATAACCTATCCCAACGATACATTACGATAAAATATATTATAAGTTTAAATAATAACTATCCTAAATAGTTTACACAATATTTTTGTTTTACTTTTTCAATTTTTTTTTAATTCAAAAACCCTAATCAACTCAAACAACATCACTTAACTGCTACCGGCATAGACAGATAGGACTAACACATTCAATTCTCCACTCATCTGATAAACAAATCCGGCCAGGGAGAAAAATATAAAATTAACCCCGCAATAATAAGCAACGAAACTATTGGCACTAATCTCCGAAAAACTTTCATCAAATCAGAGCCAAAATATTCATTGGTCAAAATCAAACAAAGATGACTGGGTGATAACATAACTCCTACAAAACCTGACATATAAGCTATCATAATCAATCCCGAATTGAGTTCTGGTTGATATAAAAAACCTGCTAAAATTGCATACCCTAACCCAACATAAGCCGAAACCATTCCGGTTAATATCCCAATCGTAAAAGTTACTAAAAATACAATAATTATTTCCGGAAGGTTATAAGTTGTTGCCAAAGCCGGAATAAATTCAACTGCTCTTGAAAGTTCAATAATCATCTGGAATGAAAGCACTCCAAATAATAACATAATCAATTTAAGAGATAGTGATTTCTTTAATGATATTATTATAGCTTCTTTGGAAGGTCTTGCAATCAACATCAATAAAATAATCGCTATCAAAACCGAAATTGACAAATCAACTTTCAAAATTGCATACAAAGATATTGCAAGTAAAATCGCCCAGACAGATTTAAACATATTCCAAATAGAAGTTAATAACGAAAAATTATTTGAATTATTTGAATTGTTATTTTTAATTTTTCTAATAAAAAAATAATACCCTATTATAGCCATCGAAACAGACAATGGAAACTGCATCAATGATACTTTGTACATCGGCAGTCCGGTAATAGCCTCGGTTAAAATCATCCCTGAATATAGGGGCCAGAAAAACTCCGCAACATGACGAAACCAATAGTTGGCAAGCAGTTTATGCTCCGGAGTATAATTCCCTTTTTTTAAAACATTATCAACAAGAGGTGCTGACAAAAGCGAACCGCCCGGCATAGGCATCATACCAATCATCGGCGGCAACAATGCAACTGCTGTTTTATTCCCACCAGGAAGACCCTGAACAGCAGTTGATAATTTTTCCAAAAACCCAAGTTCTTTGAGCAATGAACCCATATATGTGATAAATATGACAACCAAAGTCAGAGTTATAAATGTATGAGATTTGATAAGGTCATAATACCCAATCATCAATGATTTAAATGAAATCTGAAACAGAACTGCCATAATAAGTCCAGCCCCGGTAAGAGTAATGCCAACCGATATCTTTTTTCGGATAGCCAGCATTATCAAAATAAAAATAAAGAGCAATTTCAAAGCAGCCATTCATCCAAGAAACAGAGTAATAATATAAAGTCAATAATTGGATTCCCATTTATATTCTATTATTATTCCCAAAACTAAAAAAAACTGACTCCCCCTGTCACCGCTTTTTAGTATATTTTTATTGATTAAGGATAATTATTCTTTTTTAATACATTTGAAACTTTTAAATAGGAGTTGTTTTGAAACAATTAATCATTTTTTCTATAATATTGTTTTTCATTTTCAATTAACGCTCAAGAAAATGATA
>JAYEHE010000501.1:0-1601 GCA_034659415.1 Candidatus Zixiibacteriota bacterium
CAACGCTACCGCCTAATTCTTAATGGAGACTTAACAGAGCTTTACGATTTAGAAAATGATCCAAGGGGGCTCGTTAATATTGCGAACGAAAATCATGACATTGTCAATAAACTGAGCAAACGCTTAAATGCTGGTCCGGATTTAAATTGGCAACCAAGCTTTCCACGCAAACCTAATTAAGCGACTACTATGAATGAAAAGAGATCAATCGTGAAATTTATTGTTGTTGCAATTATCGCAACAGCTGTTTTTCCGAGGATGGTTCAAGCACAGGAGACTCCGGAGCGGCCGAATGTACTATTTATTATAGCCGATGATTTGCGCACGGAACTAAATTGTTACGGAACTACTTATACCATTATAGTTATGTAATGCCGCATATATTTCTTATCTTTAGGTATGGGAAAGAAAGCACATTTAGACATTAAAGAATCAAAATCAGAACTTCAAAAAATGTTGGCAAAACAAAAATCGTTTAAGGGGGAAAAACGAATCAGGTGTTTATTTGAAATTAAATCTGCCAGATTTGAAACCCGTCAAGAACTTGCTGATTATTTATGTGTTCACAAAAGGACCCTTGAAAGATGGATCAATAATTATAAATCCGGGGGTATTGTTGAGATGCTGTCCGATAAACCAAAAATCAAGAAGTCAAGGATCATCACCCCTATTATTCATCAAGGGCTTGAGAAAAAGGTTAATGATGCACACAATCCGTTTTTAGGGTACTGGGATGCCCAAAACTGGGTACAGCAAGAATATGGGGTAGAAATAAAATATCAGCGTATCCGGGAATATATGATACAACATTTCAAAACAAAAACAAAAAGCCCGCGGAAATCGCATATTAAAAAAGACAAACAGGCCGAAGAAGCCTTTTTAAAAACTACCAAACACATTCAACGCACTTAGAACCAGTCTGAATAAAAATAGTTACCATAGTGTTAACTTATATTTTCAAGACGAGTCCAGGTTTGGATTGATGAGCCATATTGGAAAATGTGTAACAGCTCGTGGAGTTCGACCTGTTATCAATTATCAGCATAAATTTGCATCTACTTATTTGTATGGCAGTTATTCTCCTATTGATGGCGATTCATTTGTTTGGGAAATTAACGGTGTTGATGTAAATATATTTGAAGCATACCTGAATGCACTTTCCAAACACAGGCCAGGTGAATATAAAATTGTAGTTATTGACAATGCTGGGTTTCATTCAACAAAGAACATTGAAATTCCCGACAACATCTATCTGTTGAATATTCCACCATATACTCCGGAATTAAATCCATGCGAACAGGTCTGGCAATACATTAAGGCCAGGTTCAAAAACCAAATGTTTAAGGATATGGAAAAATTGAAACAATGGTTGTGGGATATATCAAATTCATTGGGAAAGGAAACAATCAAATCAATAACTGGAAACCATTATTACTTAGATGCATTTTGTGCGGCATTTAAAAACTAAATTGGTATAATACAGGAATTTCTTCTTTTAAAATTGTAGTGTCTTCGGGTGTTGCTTTTTTTGCAGTTCCAAAAAACAACCTGTTTCCGTTCTCAGAAAAAGAAAGAGCTCCGTTTTCACTTATAATCCAATT
>JAYEHE010000502.1:0-1601 GCA_034659415.1 Candidatus Zixiibacteriota bacterium
AACTACAAAAAGCTGGGGTTAGCTCCCTCTCCCTTGGGGAGAGGGTTGGGGTGAGGGGGAACACTGTCCCGTCTTAGATTGGTAGCCGTAATTTTCATTTCAATAAGTGGTGCGCAATGCGCACCCGAGCCAGCACGTAGTGCGTTAAATTTAAATTTTGGAAAATAAATTTCTATGAATAAGATCATTACCATTTATTTAATTTTGTTAAGTGTTTTTTTGTCTTCTACGCTAAATGCTTCTGATAGTAAGCCGCTGGAAGATGTTAGCATACAACTTAAATGGTTTTATCAGTATCAGTTTGCAGGTATTTTTGTTGCAAAGGAAAAAGGTTTTTATAAAGATGTTGGTTTAAATGTAACTATAAAGGAGAGGGATCCTTCTAAAAATAATATTTTGCAAGTTGTAAATGGAGAATCTGAATATGGTGTTGCTGATTCTGTAATACTTCGCTACCGAGCTGATGGCCATAGTGTAAAAGTTATTGCAACGATCTTTCAGCACAATGCCATGGTGCTTATATCGAAAAAAAATAGTGGAATTGTCAGTCCCCATGAGATGATTGGTAAATCTATATCGTACCAAGAGGGGCTTGATGATAGTATCATCACAAGCCTTTTGAAATTTGCAAATTTGACAAAAGATGACTACATAAAAAAGCCTATGGACTTTACACATATGGACTTTGTAAATGGTAAAGTAGACATCATTGAAGCTTATATCAGTAACGAGCCATATTGGTTAAAAGAAAAGTATGATATAGACATCAATATTATTGATCCAAAAAGTTATGGTATTGATTTTTATGGAGATTTAATTTTTACAACACAAGATGAAATAAACAAACATCCAGAAAGAGTAGAATCATTCAGGCAAGCCACACTAAAAGGTTGGGCTTATGCCTTAAATCATAAAAAAGAATCAATAAATATTATTTTAGATAAATATAACACCAGAGATTTACAGTATGAGCAACTTTTATTTGAAGCAAGAGTAACTGAAAATTTAATATCCACAAAATTTATACCCTTGGGAGATATGAAAAAAAAGCGTTTTGAAAGAGTTGCGGAACTCTATATAGGCAAAAACATCAATAAAAAAAGACTGGAAAAGGCCGTTGATAGTTTAATCTACAATCCACACGCCAAATTGAGCTTCATATCAAAGTACAAATATCAAATTTTAATTAGCATTTTTGCACTCTTTTGTTCATTTCTTTTTTTAGTATTACACAATCGTCGTTTAAAGTATCTTGTGAATAATCAAACAAAAGACCTGTTACACGCCAGGAAAGAAGCCGAAGCAGCCAACCAGGCCAAATCAGTATTTCTCGCCAATATGAGTCATGATATCCGAACGCCGATGAATGGCATCATCGGAATGACCCGTCTTGCCTTGGATACTGCTTTAACTCCGGATCAGCAGAACTATCTTGAAAACATAAAAGTCTCGGCGGATGGTCTCTTGGGATTGCTCAATGATATCCTTGATTTTTCCAAAATTGAAGCTGGACAATTATTTATAGAAAATAATAATTTCAGCATGCTCGGCAAGCTGAAATTATTATTTTCTATAAATAATTGTCCAGCTTCAATTTTGGA
>JAYEHE010000503.1:0-1599 GCA_034659415.1 Candidatus Zixiibacteriota bacterium
TTTGTCATTTCAACCGAAGTAATCGGATTGGCTGATGTAAATCTAAATAAAGATATCATTGATCTTATACTTAATGGTAATACTTATTCTGATACGATAGAAATTACTGGCTCTTATTCAGAAGCAATTGCCTACGGTTCAATCGGTTTTTCTTTCGGACGCTCAATTTATAATTACGGTACTCGTCAAATATCTATTGGAGCAACACTAAAACTTATCCGCGGCATTGCTACTGAAGAAATAGTTGAACTAAATGGATTAGCCAGTACCTATGCTAACGGTTTTGTCGGCGAAGGAAATATAATCGCACAAACTGCAACCGGTGGCTCCGGCTATACTGCTGATATTGGTACCGCCATAAAATTAAATGAAACATATATTATTGGGCTTAGTGTCAGTAACATCATCAGCAATATCAGCTGGAATATTAATACCGAAGAACATGGTTATATATTTGCCTTTGATTCTATGACTATTGACAACAGCGACCAGGACATTGTTGCTTCCGATGACTATACCATCCCAACTGGTTCATTCAATTCAACTCTCCCCTCTACCTTAACTATTGGCGTTGCCAAAACGCATGGAAAATTGCTCTGGGCTATTGACTGGCAACAAGGTTTTCGCCAGGCAGTTGGCTCATCGAGTGAACCTTGTATATCGTTTGGTTTAGAATGGAATCCGCTAAGAATTCTTCCATTAAGAACAGGTTTTGCAAGTGGTGGGAATAAAAACAGTAGTTTCTCATTTGGGTCAGGCTTGAATCTATCAGCCTTCTATTTAGATATAGCAATGATATCGGGAGCATCGATGTCACCTTATTCAACCAAAGGGGTAAATTTTGCTCTTTCAACAGGATTAAACTTTTAAAGGGAGAATCTTGATATGTATTCTTTAACAAAAATCACATTCAAAAAGCAGTTAGCAATATGTCTTATAGGCATACTCTTTATGTTTCCTGTAAACATATTATCTGCTCCACCACACCCTGACCTTATACAAAAAGCCGCTAAAAATTCAACACTGTCATTGATAACATCTAAAATTAAATCAATGCGTGAAAAAGGCATCAACTCTCCAAATAAATATCCCGAAGGATATAAACCTAAAACTACGTCTTCCCAAAAAACAACTGTCACTGGAAGCTTCAGAGCACTCGCCCTAATGGTAGAATTCTCTGATAGTCCAAGTTCCGTGCCAACTCTGTTTTTTGATTCCTTGGTTTTCGATACTTTAGGCTCAACAGTACGTTCTTATTATAAGGAAGTATCATATGATCAGCTTGATATTATAACTTTGAACCTTCCTTCAAGTATAGGTTGGAATACAGCACCGCAAACATTGGCTTATTATGTCAACGGATCAAATGCCACTGGTTCTTACCCTCAGAATTCACAAAGACTGGTTGAAGATTTAGTGAACCAGGTTGATTCATTGGTAGATTTCTCAAATTATGATAACGACGATGATGGATTTGTTGATGTTGTTATGGTAATTCATAGTGGTAGCGGTGCTGAATATTCTGGAAGTGATGACGACATTTGGTCACATAAGTGGTCAACTAACACACCTATTCAAAAAGATGGTGTCTATGTGTTT
>JAYEHE010000504.1:0-7311 GCA_034659415.1 Candidatus Zixiibacteriota bacterium
TGTGGTTTCAACATCTAAAAACAAACCAACAAAGAATTAAACTTAACATCAAATTACTTGATTTGAGTCCTCTAATCAAATATAATCAATCCATGAAAACAAAACGTACTGATTATATCAGCTGGGAAGAGTATTTTATGGCTATTGCTCAGCTCTCTGCTCATCGTTCCAAAGACCCATCGACTCAAGTAGGTGCCTGTATCGTCAATAAGAACAATCGGATTATTGGAATTGGATATAACGGGTTCCCGATTGGCTGTTCCGATGACAATTTGCCCTGGGATAGGGAAGGGGATTTTTTAGATACCAAATATCCCTACGTTTGCCATGCCGAGATGAACGCTATTACCAATGCTTCCAATAAGCCACAACTTGAGGGGGCGTCTCTTTATGTTTCTTTATTTCCTTGTAATGAGTGTGCCAAGTTAATTGTTCAGGTTGGCATTAAAGAAGTTGTCTATTTATCTGATAAATATAACGGGAATGATATTTTTATAGCATCGCGCAGGATTTTCGATATGGCTGGTGTTAAGTGCAGGGAACTCAAGCCGAAAAGAAAAGAGATTAAACTACTGCTTGAAGTGGATTAAGTATTAATAGACTTATTCTGTCTAATTACCCTGAAAAATTTATAAACAATTTATCGATTTGTAACTTTTTTTAATTGAAGCTCACTTTAAAAAGATTATTATAGCATCTTATCAAATAATTATTTCTGGAGGAATCAAAAAGTGACAAAAACCAAAAAAGATATACTTAAGTTAATTGATGATAATAAGATTAAGTATATCCGTCTTTGCTTTACTGATATTTTAGGTAAAATCAAAGGGATGTCTATTACCCGTCGTGAAATTGAACAGGTAATGGATGAAGGCCAAGGGTTTGACGGTTCTTCGGTTGAAGGATTTGCTCGGATTGAAGAGTCCGATTTGATGGCGATGCCTGATCCGGTCACTTTTAGAATTATTCCGTGGGATATTGCCGGCGAGAAGGTTGCAATGATGTTTTGTGATATTACCAATCCGGATGGAACCCCGTATGATGGTGACCCACGCTGGGTTCTTCGCAAAAACCTTCAAAGGGTCAAAGATAAGAATTGGACTTTTTATGTCGGTCCGGAAATTGAGTATTTTTATTTTGAAAATAATAATGGCACCAAAGGATTAGACCAGGACGGATATTTTGATTACGGCACGGTAGATAAAGGCACTATTGTCAGGAAAAAAACAGTCAATGCTTTGGAAGAAATTGGAATTGCTGTCGAGTGTTCACATCATGAGGTAGCACCTTCACAACATGAAATAGACCTTCGTTATCAGGAAGCTCTGATAATGGCAGATTTTGCTCAGGTTTATAAATTTATCGTTAAAGAGATTGCGATGGAAAACGGCATCTATGCCACGTTTATGCCGAAACCGATATTTGGAGAGAACGGATCTGGGATGCATTGTCATATGTCATTATTCGAAGGTGAGAGAAATCTCTTTTTTGATAAAAAAGGGGAATATCACCTATCCCAATTAGGAAAGAGTTTTATGGCAGGAATTCTGAAACATGTTAAAGAATTTGCTTTGGTAACCAATCAATGGGTTAATTCTTATAAACGATTAGTTCCGGGTTATGAGGCTCCTGTTTATATTAGTTGGGGGAGGAAAAACAGGTCAAGTATGGTTCGGGTGCCCGGTTATCGACAGGGTAAAGAAAAGGCAACCCGGATTGAGCTTCGTTCTCCTGATCCTGCTGCAAATTCATATCTTGCTTATGCCTGCATGCTTAATGCAGGATTAAAAGGTATCGAAGAAAATTATGAGTTACCTGCTCCAATTGAAGATAATATTTTTCATATGTCAGAAGAAGAAAAATCAAAACTTAAATTTGATATCTTACCGGATAGCTTGGCTAATGCTATTAAGGAATTTGAGAACTCGTCACTCATCAGAGAAACGTTGGGCGATCATGTATTTGAAAAGTTGATTGCGAATAAAAAGATAGAATGGAATGATTATAGAATGCATGTCTCTCAAGATGAAGTAGATAAGTATTTGCCTATATTGTAGTCAAAATTAAATTTTTTATATCTAAGTAACGGATATTATTATTCGCCTGCAATTACTAATAAATTCATGAAAGCAAATTATGCCTTATTGTACTATTGATAGTTTGAAAATATATTACGAAGAATATATTCCTGAACATCGTTCTAATAAATGTCCAATTATATTCTTGCATGGTTTTACGCTGGACCATCGGATGTGGAAACCGCAGGCTGAATATTTCAAAAGCAACTATCATGTTATTATTCCGGACACAAGAGGGCATGGATTATCTGAGGTTCCTGAAACCGGATACAGCCGAAATAGACGGGTAGAAGACTTGATAGAATTAATAAACCAGCTTGGAATAAAAAAAATCCATCTTGTCGGGTTATCTCAAGGCGGATCTACAGCAATTGGTTTTGCGTTGGAATATCAAAAAATGCTAAAATCACTAACTTTAGTCGATACCGGTGCGGATGGATTTTCTGCAGGTCCCAAAATCTCTAAAATTGATAAAATTGCTCAAACTAAAGGTATCGAAGCGGCGCGTGACAGATGGATAAAAACAGCCTTAATGTGGTATAATGATACTCAACATGACATAAAAGAATCGGTTGAAAAAATGATGTTGGAGCATTCCGGGGCAATTTGGGTTGACCCGATGAGAGGGAAATATAAAACCGCCAATGATCTTGAAAATGTTCATAAAATAGAAATTCCAACCAAGATATTTGTTGGGGAAATGGATAAGATATTCTTACCTCTTGCACAGCAGATACATAAGAGAATTGAAAAGAGCTTATTGTCAATTTACCAGAATGTTGGACATATGCTTAATCTTGAAGCTCCGACACGTTTTAATGAAGAATTGGAAAAATTTATTGTTTCAGTTGATTAAATATTTTAAAATTTATACATAAAGATTGAATTATTCTTGTATCAGATATTGTCAAACCTGATTTATTAATATTTATTAACCTCTATATCAAATTGATACATGGATTTTTTAGTAATTTAAAATATGGATATTATGAAACCAAAAGTAGCAGTATTTATTTCAGGCGGAGGGAGTAATCTGCAGGCATTAATCGATGCTACCAAAGCTAAAATTTTATCAGCGGAAATCGGATTGGTTGTTTCTAACAAATCCAAAGCATTTGGTTTGACTCGTGCTAAAAATGAAAATATCAAAACATTTATTTTTAAGTCAAAAAAATATGTAAATCCCGAAGAAGCTGGGGATAAATTACTTGAGATCTTAAAAGAAAATAATATCGAATATATTGCTTTAAGCGGATACTTAAGGTTACTTCCGAGACAGGTAATTGAAAATTACCCCAAAAAAATTATAAATATCCATCCTGCATTATTACCTAAATATGGTGGTAAAGGGATGTATGGACATTTTGTTCACGAAGCGGTTTTGAAAAATAAAGAGACTGAATCAGGCGTAACAGTTCATTTGGTAGATGAAATTTATGATAATGGTAAAATATTGGCTCAGGTTAAAGTTTCAGTAATGTCAGAAGATACGCCCGAGAGTTTAGCTGAAAGAGTTTTAAATCAGGAACATCGCTTGTTCCCCAGAGTATTGCAAAAACTTATTAAAGGAGAATATAATATTGAGTAATCAAATTGTTTTAACAACTGACATTAAAGAATACCCGCTTATAAATCGTGGGAAAGTGAGAGATATATATGATTTGGGTGATTCGCTTCTGTTTATTGCATCGGATAGAATCTCTGCATTTGATGTGGTGATGCCGAATGGTATTCCAGGTAAGGGAGCTGTATTAACTCAGATGTCTTTGTTTTGGTTTAATTTTCTAAAAGATACAATTGATAATCATCTGATAACTGCAAATGTCGATGAATACCCGGAACCGCTTAAGCAGTATCGAGATATACTTGAAAATCGCTCGATGATTGTTGTAAAGGCTGATAGGGTTGATTGTGAATGTATTGTTCGTGGTTATATCTCGGGGTCTATGTGGAAAGAATTATTGACTGCTCGCAAAAAAGATTCCAATACAGTTCATGGTTTTGATTTTCCTTCATCACTCCAAGAATCAGAAAAACTTCCTGAAACTTTGTTTACCCCTTCAACAAAAAATGATGACGGCCATGACGCCAATATTAGTTATGAACAACTTGTATCTGAAATCGGTCAAGAGACCGCTGAACTTTGCCGCGAGAAATCATTGGCAATTTACACTAAAGCGGCTGATTATGCTTTGACAAAAGGAATTATAATTGCTGACACTAAATTTGAATTTGGTTTTAAGAATGGAAAATTTATTTTGATAGATGAAGTTCTATCTCCGGATTCCAGTCGTTTTTGGCCGGTTGATAAATACGAAATCGGGAAATCTCAACCATCATTTGATAAGCAACCGATAAGGGATTATCTGGATAAACTCAATTGGAATAAAAAACCACCGGCACCAATTTTACCCGATGAAGCTATAAATGAATCCGCTGATAGATATGCAGAAGCCCAAAGATTATTAACGGGAGAGTAAAATATGGATGATAATAAAATAATTAAACGAGCTTTGATTTCTGTCTCTGATAAAAAAGGAATTGTTGAATTAGGTCAGCAACTTCAGAAGATGGGTGTGGAAATTATATCCACCGGTGGGACATTGAGAATTTTAAAAGATGCCGGAGTGCAGGTTATTTCTGTTTCATCTTTTACCGGTTCGCCGGAAATTTTAGATGGTCGTGTTAAGACCCTTCACCCTAAAGTTCATAGCGGGATTTTATTCAAAAGAGATGACGAATCACATATTGATCAGATGAGTAAATCAGATTATAAGCCAATTGATTTGGTTGTGGTCAACCTTTATCCGTTTATTGAAACTGTTGCCAGAGAAGATGCGACACATGAGGAGATTATAGAAAATATAGATATTGGCGGACCTTCGATGATTCGGTCGGCGGCTAAAAACCATAACGATGTTACGGTGGTGGTTGACCCGGATGATTATGATAATCTGGTTGACCTTCTGGATGAAAACGAAGGCGTAACTACTTTAGAGTTTAGACAGGAATGTGCCAAGAAAGCGTTTGAATTGACATCTGTATATGATACTGCTATTGCTGAGTATTTTGTCTCGAGTAAAAAAGAAGAGGCAGAACAATTTCATGAAACTGTAAATCTGAATTTGAAGAAAAAATCATCTCTGCGGTATGGAGAAAACCCGCATCAGGATGCATCGGTATATAAACTTGAAAATTATCAAGCACCTTCATTAATAAATGCGGAAATTTTAGCAGGCAAAGAGTTATCATATAATAATTATGGTGATTTAGATGCCGCTTTAGGTATGCTTTTGGATTTTGAAGAACCGTTTGCCTGCGTTCTAAAACATGCCAACCCTTGCGGAGCGGCAACAGGCAGTACAATTGCCAAGGCTTATAAAGATGCTTATGATTCTGACCCTCTCTCGGCTTTTGGATGTATTATTGGTTTGAACAAAGAAGTTGATTTGGCTTGCGCTGAAGTTCTTCATGAAACACCGTTTGTGGAATGTATGTTGGCGCCTTCGTTCACTGAAGATGCTTTCAAGCTATTAAAGAAAAAAAAATCCAGAAGACTTTTAGCTCTTCCGGAAATATTGAATGGACATTCAAAAAATCAGATAATTTATAAATATATTTCAGGCGGTTTTCTTTTGCAAACTGCAGATGATTACCTTGTCCCGGTTGAGGATTTGAAAGTTGTTACAAATCGGAAGCCAACCGACGCAGAAATAAAATCGCTTATGTTTGGCTGGAAAGTTGTCAAACATACTAAATCAAACGCTATCGTTCTGACTAAGGAAAATGCAACAGTTGGGGTTGGTATGGGGCAGACATCGCGGGTAGATTCCGGTTTTATGGCTGTGAAACGAGCCGGAGATAGAGCCAAAGGGGCGGTGATGGCTTCGGATGCGTTTTTCCCGATGGCGGACGGTTTGGAAGTTGCCGCTGAGGCAGGAGTAACAGCAGTTATCCAGCCTGGTGGTTCCAAAGGGGACGAAGCAGTTATTGAAGCGGCTAATAAATTTGATATAGCGATGGTCTTTACAGGCAACCGTCATTTCAAACATTAGTGGTAATTTCGATTTATTGGTAGTAAATTGTTTTGAATATCAGGATTGATTTTTTATTCAGTCTTGATATTCAATAAATCATTATTTTGTAAAATTTCTTGCTCAAATTCTTTTGAATTGAAGCAAAAAAAAAGATTAGGGTAGAAATTAACCATTAAGTATTTGTTTTGAGTAAGAAGATAGAAACGATGCTTCTTCAATACGATGTTATTCACTGACTTATAATTTTCTCGAACAATTCTCTTGTTTCATGATTAAATCATAATTACCTTGTCTCTGAAGCATTGTAGAGGAGAGGTGATGATAAATAGAATACTTGAAATAGTTGTTTATTTGATAGATTTTTTTAGAGAAAAAAGGGAACAGTTTACTAATATAGATGAACTTTCAGTTTCTCTTAAAGAAAAAGGTTATACAGAAACAGAAATATCATCGGCTTATTCCTGGCTTTTAGAAAGATATGAAAATGCTCCTGAGAATTATTTTTCCAAATTTCCTGAATTTTCTGTTTCAGTTAGAATTTTAACTGAATCTGAAAGGCACCATTTTACTGTTGAAGCACAGGGTCTTTTGATTAAGCTGTTATCTTTTGCGTTAATTGACAATGAACAATTTGAAATGATTGTTGATAGGGCTTCATTGCTCGTCGGTTATCAAATAGATGTTGAACAGGTTAAAGTTTTTGCTTCTACGGTGATATTTAAAGATTTGGATGAAATTGACAGGCTTTCAGTATTTGAGTCTGACGCTGACCAATCAAATGTAATCAATTGATAAAATATGTCTTTAAAAGGGAAGAAAGTAATAATAGCTCTGACTGGGGGAATTGCTTGTTATAAAACTCCTTATTTGGTTCGTTTTTTGATTAAAGAGGGTGCCGAAGTAAGATGTATCATGACCGAATCGGCTACAAAATTTATAACTCCATTAACTCTTGAAACTGTTTCGGAAAATCCAGTAGCGGTAAAGATGTTTCCAGAACAACAATATATTGCTACTCGTCATATTGATTTGGCTGAGTGGGCTGATTTATTTGTAGTGGTTCCAGCTACGGCAAATTTTTTGGGTAAAATTGCCTCAGGAGTTTCCGACGATCTGCTGACCACCATTATTTGTGCTACTAACCAGCCGGTTATGATTGCTCCGGCGATGAACCCTCAAATGTGGCTTAATCCGAT
>JAYEHE010000505.1:0-1595 GCA_034659415.1 Candidatus Zixiibacteriota bacterium
CGGAACAATTCTTGGATTTACGGTAATGATGATTTTGGATGTGGCTTTAGGATAATGTTTCAATTGCTCTTAAAACGTGTAATTGTATTTTTCGTAATCTACTGACGCACAGCTCTATATACAAACAATCTAATGCATTACTTTGGGCGAATCTTTAATCAGTAAACCAGTTCGGTTCCAGTTTTTCTGTGATTTCAACAATCTCGCGGTCTTTTTCATTTAGTGCTCCTCGTTCAATTAAACTCTCTATAGCTTTGTGGAGCATGAATATTTTGCCACGAACAGGAATCAATGCCGGATAATATTCATTATTAAAAAAGATTCTGAAACGCTGTCTCAAGTCGATATCCGAAAGATACTCACCTATTTTTTTCTCAAGAGCAGATTTGTCTAATTTGATAAGTTCTTCTTTTGGGCAAGTCATAGTAGCAATAGTGCTATCAACATTTTTATTTGCTTTGAATACCATTTTCCAGATTTCAACAATTCCAAGAGAATTAACCGTCAAAACATTAACCGAGATTTCTCCAGTTTCATTGTTAGCTTTGACTCCTTCTAATTGAGGAACTGAATAGTTGTCAGTTATGGCTCCGTAAGATGCAATTCCACCGGCAAATGGATCGTCGAGAATATCATCAATAGTAAAATACGGTTTTCTTTCGAACCTGGCATCCTGTATCATCATAAATTCTTCTTCGGTAAAATTAAATCGCTGGTCCCATTTCTCCTGTGGTGATAAATCACTTCTGGTCAAAGTTGATTGACTGGTCAGCATGCCGATAGCATTACCGCCCCGCCAGACCAAAGGTAGCACTCCCACCGCCCACTCGGCTGACCCGCCGATTTCACCTATCATTGAACTCAGATTACGGCCATCAGGGAAATTAAGCCCTTCCAGTCCCAAAACAATCGCCGGAATCAAATCACCATCTTTATCATACGGTGTTGCTACTGAAGCTTTATTGAGTTCATCCATTGCCGGATAATGGCGGGGACGGTTCAAAAAGAATGCACTTAATTTATTCAGGTCAGAATGGCCGTAAGCATCAGCAAACTTTTTGGCTATTTCCACATTAGTTGCTTCACGAGGATTAAAATTTGAAAAATCAGCCCCATTGAGCCATCGTTGAACATAAATATCAGGCAAATGCCGTTTCATATGTGCTTCAGTAACAAAAAGAGCCGTCAAACTGGAATGTAATCCTTTGACTGATTTAGTAGTACCATCGATAACATCATTCCCCATTGATAATAACGATACGTTCGGAGGCATCTCTAATCCATATAGTGCTTGATGTTCTTTTTTCCCAAATACAGCTCCAACAGCAATAGTCGGGTTACCTCCCACTTCTTTGCCTGGTTTAACTCTGACACCTTCGGTTATAGAAGATTCAATCAAGACCTCTTCCCCTATCGGAAGAGTTCTTGTTGTTGTTTGGAGTGTTTCTGCCATTACTTGTGCCGCTGTTCGATCATTAGCTCGTTTTAATTCATTAGCTTTGTCTTTAGTTTGTTCTTTTTTAGGGTAATTATTTAAGCTTCCACAGCCATGGAGTCCGGTTGCAATCGCAGATAATGCAGAAGACAGGATTATA
>JAYEHE010000506.1:0-1594 GCA_034659415.1 Candidatus Zixiibacteriota bacterium
ATCGATTCATAATTATAAGGATTATTACCAAACAGATTGGGGAGTAGAGGACAAAATTGAATTCAGTGGAGATTATGGAGAGTAAGATGGCGGGATCACAGGGATCCTGCCCTACGCTTACTAACCCCTGCCGCCCGACCTGACTTCAACATCACTAATATAATAACTAACTAAATTAAAAGGAGTCACATCAAAAGCAGGTGAATAAGTATTTGTATTATCAGGAGCGGTTTGTTTTCCAAAACCAAAAATAATTTCTTCCGGTGACCGCAACTCAATTTCGATTTTAGAACCATCAGAGATATTTTCATCAAAAGTCGAATACGGCGCCGCAACATAAAATGGGATATTATGTTCTTTGGCTAACACTGCCACAGAATAAGTTCCAATCTTATTAGCAAAATCACCATTTTTAGCAATCCTATCAGCTCCTACAATAATATGGTCAATTTTCCCCTGACTCATAACCATCCCCGCCATATTATCACAAATTAAAGTCACCGGAATCTTCTCTTGCTGTAACTCCCAGGTTGTCAGCCGTGAGCCTTGCAATAGTGGTCTGGTTTCATCGGCAAAAACATGAAGTTTTTTCCCTTGAGCACGGCAAGTATAAACCACTCCCAGAGCCGTGCCTATCCCTCCCGTAGCGAGAGCACCGGCATTACAATGGGTTAGAATTGTATCACCATCTTTAATTAAAGAAGCGCCATTTTCACCTATTCTCTTGCATAAAAGTTCATCTTCTTTGTGAATTGCAATAGCTTCAGTCCATAAAATTTTTGTTACTTCATCAATATTTTGAAAAGTATTTGAATTATATTTTTGAAGCATCCTATCTATTGCCCAAAACAGATTTACCGCTGTGGGTCTTGAAGCTTTTAATTGTTCAGCTAAAGAATTAACAAATTCAGCATCAAACCGTTTTTCATTTTCAACAGCAAGAGCTAATCCATAAGCCGCCGCAATTCCTATGGCAGGAGCTCCCCTAACTTCTAATCTTTTAATCGCTTTTATGACCGATTCAATATCAGTTAGAGTTTCATAGACTAACTCAACTGGCAATCTGGTTTGATCAATGATTTTTATGCCATTTTGGACTTTTTCTATAGTTTTGAAATTCATTTCACTCCCCAATCATTTGGACGACCAAAACTCTTTGCCGTGAACGATTATCAAATTCAAGAAAAACGACCTGTTGCCATGTTCCTAAGGTAAGGTGTTTACTCACAAAAGGAATTGTAATATCCGGACCAATCAAGGCTGACCGAAGGTGGGAAAATCCGTTGCCGTCATGCCAGGTGTCATCATGATGATAATTTCGATCCGATGGAATCAGTTTTTCCAATAATTCAGGAACATCTTTTAATAGCCCAGGTTCATATTCAATAGTTGTCAATCCGGCTGTTGAACCGGGCACAAATACCGTAACATTACCTGAATTCATATCAGATGAATTAACAATTTGCCGAATATCTTCGGTAATATCAATTATATCACCTGCCCCGGAAGAAGTCAGTTTAATTTCAAAAGTTTGAATCATTTTATTTATATAAAAACCTTTTAATTTTTTTCGTGGATGTTTTTTCCAATTCAT
>JAYEHE010000507.1:0-1592 GCA_034659415.1 Candidatus Zixiibacteriota bacterium
GTAAAAATCGAAAAAGAGATGCGGGAATTGATTTATGCTACCTGTAAATCGGCGAAAATTGATTATATTGCTTTTACTGATTTAAAATCACTGAAACCGTCTAAGAAAATTATAAAAAGTACAATCTGTTCTCTGGCTGTGAAAGTCCACAAAGTTCGCTTGATTGACAATATGCGAATAAGTTAGCAGTAGGGAAGAACCCGAAGCAAAGTGGAGCGGTTCTGCCAAGAAGGCGGAACTGCTAAGAGAGTTCCGCCCTACGAATAAAACTACTTGAGTCACTACCTGTATGTAAAAATAGTAGGGCAGGTCTCTCTTTGTCTTGAGACCTGCCCATCTGCATAAAATATAAATGGCATGTTTCCAAAGAAGAGAAACATGCCCTACTTCATTAAGGAGTGGGGGACCCGTAGATTGTGATGGGTGAATCTTCAGATTCACCCCAACCCGTTGGATTTGAAAATCCAACGCTCACGATTATGCAGAACTGTTACTACGATAGTGGTTCTGCCTCTTTTGGCTGGGGGAGACGAAGGTTCCACGGCGAACTGTCCACATTAAATTTAATTACTTTTAATCTTGCCAATATCAATATTGAATGATAATTTTTTGATATGACATCGGTATATAAAAAATCTGTTATTCTTTTTTTTACAGCTATCATTGTTAGAATTGTTTTTCATTACTTTACCGGATTCACCGCTGATGATGCTTTTATAACTTTTCGGTATGCTGAGAATTTGGCAAGTGGCGAAGGTTATGTTTATAATATTAGCCAGCCTGTTTTCGGAAGCTCTACGCCTCTATTTGTTTTGATTTTGAGCCTGTTTTCATTGATGTCGGTATCACCTATTAAAGCATCTTTTATAGTTTCTCTGGCGGCATCAGGTTTTACAGCGTTGCTGTTATATAGATTTGCTCACCATTTAAGATTTGCTAAATTTTCTGTTTTGCCTTCGCTTCTTTATATATTCTTTCCAAGAGTGATTCCGGCTGAAACATCCGGAATGGAAACAGCCTTGTTTACTTTTTTCATTGTGGCTTCTTTTTATTTAAACCGTAAGAATAAAAATTTTTATGCTCTGGCGATGGCAACTCTTGCTTGTTTGACTCGCTATGAAGGTTTTTTAGTTCTGCTTTTAATTCTCGTTCATGTTATTTATAAAGACAGGGATAAATTTTTATATTACTTGTCAATCCCTTCGATTATTATAATTCCCTGGTTTCTGTTTTCTTTTTATTATTTCGGTTCAATTATTCCTCATTCTGTGACGGCAAAATTAGCTCTCTATAATTTGATTGGGAATAGTTCTTGTCTTGACCATTTTGTCTATCTGATGGCTTTCCATAATCCGGTTGGATATTTTCTTTTGATTGGTTCCATATTTGGAGCGGTCTGGTTGAATAAAAAACAAAACTTTGGTTGGCTTGAAATTTTTTGGATAGTAGGGGTGATTCTATTTTATACCTTTAGTAAAACTCATTTGTTTTTTTGGTATGTGGCACCAATTTATCCTCTTTATCTTCTGTTTTTCAGTGGGGCGTTTGTTAGTTTATTTGATAGGTTTAAATTCTTACAACATAAAAAAAAT